>JAKORQ010000048.1 GCA_029777755.1 Planctomycetota bacterium | reverse complement strand
AGGTCAACGCCAAAGCGCTCAAGATCCTCCTGCGGCAGGTAGATCCTGCCACGCTCGTAGTCCTCGCGAATGTCGCGCAGGATGTTGGTCAATTGAAACGCCACCCCCCTGTCATACGCCAGCGAGATCGCCTCCGAATCGCGGTAGCCCCAGATGTGTATCGCCGCTATGCCCACCGTGGAGGCAACGCAGTAACAATACCGCTTGAGCTCCTCGAATGTGCCATAGCGAGAGAGGTGCATGTCCATGAGCTGGCCCTCGATGGCATCGTCCAGCAGATACATGGGGATGCAGAAATGGCGAACGGTATGGCGCAATGATGCAAACATCGGATGCGGCAGCTCCGCCCCCTGCATCGCTTCATGGGTTGTCCTGCGCCAGTATTCCAGCGCCTCGCTGGCCGTCTTCTTGTCTGTCCCTGAGTCCACGGCGCTGTCTGCGATATCGTCAATATGCCGCATGAACGCATACAGCGCAAACATGGCATGGCGTTTTTCCTCAGGCAGCAGGCTCATGCCATAGTAAAAGTTGCGGGCGGCCGAGCGCATCACCTCGTGGCACCATTGGCGAGATTCTTCGAGGGTGAACGTGCTCATAATCCAAGGAGATACCGCGTCAGAAGCTTGACCTTGCACCACTTGCTCAGCGTCGGGCGTTGGGCAAGCGTGTTGTAACCGATATCACGAATCGATTGAAGGATCGCCCTTCCCCCCCGACCATACAGCGCGATATCGGTTCGCACTCGCCTGTTGACCAGCGGCAGCAGAGCCTCTCCCCTGGCGAACCACTCCTCGGTACGCTTCACCTCGAATTCCATCAGGTCGCGCATGGCGGGGGTGAAACGCTTGTGCAGGATATCCGTCTCGGTCACGCCGAATCGCCGCATGTCCTCCAGGGGAATATAGATTCGCCCCCTGTCCACATCGTTGGCCACATCCTGCCAGAAATTGGCCAATTGTAGTGCTGTGCACGTGAAGTCGGACAGCTCCTGCCTCTGCGCGTCGCGGTAGCCGCACAGGTACAGCACCAGGTGCCCCACCGGGTCGGCCGAACGTCGGCAATAGTCGCGCAACTGCTCAAATGAGTGATACCGCGTAACCCGCCGATCCTGCTCGAAGGCGTCGATAAGCTTCAGGAACGGGTCCGCCGGTATGTCAAACCGCCTTACCGTCTGCTGAAGCGCCGTGAGGATAAGCGTCCCAGACTCATCATCATCGACACTCGGTTGTGTAACGTACATTGCCTCCACGCCGCGTTTGAGCCTGTCCAGGCGCGATAGTGACTCGGCCGTGTCGCTTATCTCATCCGCCAGGTCATCTGAATGTCGACAGAAGGCGTATACATTGTAAAAGTGCTGCTTCAGGGCGCGGGGCAGGAGAAATGAGACTACAGTAAAGTTCTCGTAGTGCCTGGCAATGCCGGCCGTGTGGGCAAAAGCCCGGCGGATAAGGTCGCTGTTGATGGACGGCTCGGCCGATATCACACTAGGATTGTGCCCTTACAGGAGATGTGGTCAAGAGAATGAAAGTAATCCTCGCTAACCCCCGTGGCTTTTGTGCCGGCGTGAACATGGCGATCGACGTCGTCGAGCAGGCCCTGAAGATCAAGGGCCCGCCCATCTACGTTTACCACCAGATCGTGCACAACCGCCACGTCGTGGAAGGCTTCGAGGCCCGCGGTGTGATCTTCGTTGACCACGTCGACGATGTTCCGCCGGGACAGGTGATCATCTACAGCGCCCACGGCATATCGCCGGAGGTCAGGCGCCAGGCCCAGAGGCGCAAGCTCCTGGAAGTTGATGCAACCTGCCCGCTGGTGACCAAGGTACACCTGGAGGTCCTGCGCTTCGCCCGCGATGGCTACACCATCGTCTTCATCGGCCACGCCAACCATGACGAGGCCGTCGGGACCGTCGGCGAAGCTCCCGACAACATCATCATTATCGAGTCGGCCGAGGAGGTTGAGAAGCTTGAGGTTCCCAACCCTGACAAGATCGCCTACGTGACGCAGACCACCCTAAGCGTCTCCGAGGCGGCGGCCACCATCGAGGCACTCAAGGCGAAGTTCTCCAACATCATCGGCCCGAAGAAAGGGGATATCTGCTACGCCACCACCAATCGGCAGTCTGCCGTCCGCGAACTCTCCCAGGAGGCGGATGTGGTACTGGTGATTGGATCGGAGAACTCCTCCAACTCCAAGCGACTGGTGGAAACGGCGAAGGCGATGGGCCGGCCGGCTTACCTTATCGACGATCAGTCGCAACTCAACCGCGCATGGCTGGAAGGCAAGGACTCCGTGCTGATCACGGCCGGCGCAT
The DNA here is from genome assembly GCA_029777755.1 of Planctomycetota bacterium. Taxonomy (GTDB): domain Bacteria; phylum Planctomycetota; class Phycisphaerae; order Tepidisphaerales; family Tepidisphaeraceae; genus CAIQIQ01. The sequence goes on along the minus strand of JAKORQ010000048.1, from coordinate 7,173 downwards.
CGGCTCCCGAGCATCTCGTTGACGGGCTTGTCGATCGCCTGAAGCGCGAGTTTGATGCGGAGGTCGAGGTGCGCACGCTTGTCGAGGAGCGGACACTGTTCGAACTGCCCCGTTCGCTGAAGAACCTGGCCGCCGCCGCGCAGTGATCAGGTGATGCACCGCCTCTCTATCAAGAGAGGAGCAGTCCTATTCCTTGCCACCGGCCGCCAGACGGTACAGGCGGGGGTAGAGGAAGATGATCTCTTCCGTCAGGCCGCCGGGTTGCTCGCGTGTCAGGAACGCCCTGCCGATACTCGAAGGTGATTCGGCCGCGGTGCGCGTTGGCGCTATCACCAGTACAGAGCCAACCGGCAGGCTAACCCTGAACGACAGGTCAAACACTGACTCCGGCTGCTCGTACTCGATGTGATAGTCTTCGCCATAGCGGTTTAGCCGCATCTGCCGTCTGACCGAGCGGATCACGGGTGTCAGTTCGAGGCTGGTATTGCCCGGACGAGCGGGATCCGGAGCAAAGTGAATCCCCCAGAAACTCTCCGAGGCGTCATAGGTGCGACCTTGAAGGTTCTGCTCCCGGTCAAAGTAGAAGATCGTCAGTTGAGGCTTCTTCTGCGTGTTGAGACTGACGCGTGACTTGCCTGCCAGGGCGGCTGTCTGCGAGACGACATCGGGAGCCTGCTCCAGTATCTCCTTCGCCGCCGACCAGTCCCTCGCCCGCATCACCCCCGCACGGATGCCGTTGAGATTGAGCCGATGCTGAAGATCCGCACGAATCGATCCAGGGCTGACGATCTGCCAAAGCTCCGCCTTCTCCGCCAGGGTTCCGATTGGGGCACTCACCTGAACCACATCCACCGTCACCTGCAGGTCGTCGTTGGGCCTGACCTGCCCTATATCGATGACTTCACGGTATATAAGGTCGCCGCGAAGCGGATTGACGATGGTCACCTCGGGGCGGGGATCGGGCTGGCGTCTGCCGCTACACCCGGCGATCACAGTTGCCATCAGCACAATAGCAATCCAGTGCCGCACCGCGCCTCCTGTGATGCGTGTCAGCTATAGACCGCCGCGATCGCCTCGATAAGCCGGTCGATACCGACATCCAGATCCTCGCGGGAGATGTTGATCGGGGGCGCCAGGCGCACGACCTTGTCGGCCGTCACGTTGATCACCACGCCCTTCTCCAGTCCCTTCTCCACGAGCTGCCTGGGTGCCTGCTTCATCTCCAGCCCCAGGAACAGCCCCATTCCGCGAATATCAGCAACATGCGCCATCGCGCTGGACTGCTTGATCCGGGATACGGCATGCTCGCCGAGCACCCGAGCATGCTCCAGCAGCTTGTCGCGCTCGATCACGTCGAAGATCCTCTTGGTGACCGCCATGCAGATGCCATTGGCGCCCAGCGTGCTACCATGCTTGCCGGGCGTCATCAGTGCCGCAATTTCCGGCCTGGCGAACATCACGCCCACCGGCAGACCGCCGCCGACCGCCTTACCCAGCGTCATCACGTCCGGAAGGATGACGTTGCCATTGGAGTCGGTGATATGCTGATGGCCAAACCACTTGCCAGTGCGCCCGCAACCGGTCCAGACCTCGTCAAAGATCAGCGTGATCTGCTTTTCATCGCAGAGCTGGCGAACTTTCTGGATGTATCCCTCTGGGTAGATGTTCACGCCGCCCTCGCCCTGGATCGGCTCCATGATAATGCCGGCAGTGTCATCATCCACCGCCGCGGCGAGTGCATCGAAATCTCCGCCGGGCACATTCACAAACCCCGGCACATCCGGCTTAAACCCTTCGCGATACTTGGTGCTTCCCGTCGCCGCCAGCATGGCCAGCGTCCGCCCGTGGAAGCTTTTATGCAGCGAGATGATCTTGTAGCGCGTCCCGCCGTTCACCTGGCCCCGCAGGCGCGCCAGCTTGCATGCCGCCTCGTTTGCCTCCGCGCCGCTCTGGCAGAAGAACGCCTGCCCCGGGAAAGCGATATTCGCCAGCCTCTGGGCCACCTCTATCTGCGGGATGGTCCAGAAGGTATTACCGACGTGCCAGAGCTGCGCGGCCTGCTGTGTGGCCGCCTCGATCAGGTCAGGATGGCAATGCCCCAAGATCGCCCCGCCAAATCCAGCGAACAGGTCCACGTACTGCCTGCCGTCGGCATCCCACAGGCGTGAGCCGGCGCCGCGCACCATGGCCACGGGCAGTCGTCCGTAGTTGCCAATGAGATACTTCTTACCCGCATCGATAACCGACTGATTGCTGTTCATTTTCGCTGGACATCCATTCGTCATTCCGCGTCATCGCCCGGAGCCAGCGCCCGAAGAAGCCCCAGTTCGTTGAGGATATTCCGAACGTCATGCAGTAATTGCTGCTCGAAACTGCGCTGCTGGGAAGGCTTACGCTTCTCCAGAAACGGCTCTATGGCTCGTGCGATCTCCTGCAGAGTGGCTTTCATCCGCTCGTTCTCTTCGGTTAACTCCCGAATCCTCTCCGCAGCATTGTCGTCCGCCATGGCCATTTCTCCCTGGTGACTAACATCGCGAATACCCGGCCGTCGCCGGAATGATCGCGTCGATTCTAAGCACTTGACCAGACAGCAGCAACAGATGGCATAAACCCCTCGCCGATTTAGAATTGACCTCAATGGACAACACGTGGAAGGTGCAGTTCGCTCAGGGCGGGCAGGATCTGCTCACCCGCGCCGGCCTGCAGCCGCAGCACATCTTCGACGATCCCCGCATAGTCGCATGGAGGGATCTGCCTGACCGACAGAACTGCTATCTCGACTTCCCTGGCGGCCGGCTGCACATCAAGCGTTTCAAGCCACCGCATGGACGCGATGCGCTGCGCGAGGCGCGGGCGATATCCCTGCTCCAGTCCGCCGGCATCCCCACGGTGCCGCTGGTCGCCCACGGCACATGCAACGATGGACGAGGCTTCCTCATCAGCGAGCACCTCGCGTCATATGCCCCCGCCGATCGTGTGCTCAAGGATCCCGAGCATCGCGCCGACCTACCCGAGCGCATTGCCGACCTGGCAACCATGCTCCATCGCGCCCACCTTCATCACCGCGACCTCTACCTGTGTCACTTTTTCGTCCCGGAAGATGCCGATGAACACCGGGAGATTCACCTGATCGATCCCGGCCGGGTGGCGCGAATGCCTCCCTGGCCGCTCCATTACCGATGGATCGTCAAGGACATCGCGCAGCTCTACTACAGCGTGACCGACGCCGGCCTGCCGCTGACACTGCGCGAAAGGATCTTCACCCGCTACACCGAGCATGCCTCCTTCCTTGTCGGCTGGATCTGCCGCGTTTTTGTCCCCCTCAAGGCGTCCGCAATTGCCCGTCACGATCGCAAACTGCGCCTCAAGCGCCCGGGCCGGCGAGTATCGATCGACGGCGGCTCGTGACGTCGCAGCCCACCTCGTCTATCCTACCTGCTTATGATCAGCGCGATCACCGGCCGACTCTTTTCCGTCACCGAGCGTGGAGCAACCCTCCAGGTTGGACCAATACAGTACGAACTACTAGTCCCCAAGTCTGATCTCGACGTACTGGCCGGCCGAGTTGGCGACGAGATCACCTTCCACACCATCCTTTACCTGGAAGGTGATGCCGCCCGAGGAAACCTTGAGCCGCGTCTCATCGGATTTTCCGCACAGCGAGATAAGGAGTTCTTCGAGCTGTTCACCACCGTGAAGGGAATCGGTGCAAAGACCGCGCTGCGGGCACTGTCGGTCCCCGTCTCGCACATAGCATCTGCCATCGAGTCGCGTGATTCCCGCTTCCTCACCAGGCTCGACGGCATCGGCAAACGCACCGCCGACCTGATAGTCGCCGAGTTGGCCGGCAAGGTGACAAAATTCGCCGCGGGAGCTCCTGTCGCCCCCGAGTCGCGAACAGCTCCGGCGTCGCAATACTCTCAGGCAGAACTGGATGCCATTGAAGCGCTCGTGTCGCTGGGCGAGCGACGCCCTGATGCCGAGCGCCTGGCGCAGAACGCACTCGCATCCAATCCCAACCTCAAGACCACCGACGCCCTTTTGCGTGAGATGTTGCGCTTGCGTTCGCTTTGATAGTTCCTGCCGGTTTATTGCTCCAGCCTGGTCGTTGACCAAATCATCCTATTTTGGTACTCCCCAGTATGGCTGACACTGCATAGTGTTAAGCGAGGGTCAGAAACTGGAAAGGAGTGACCGATGTCAGAGAACATGGGTACTTCCGGCGTGGGTGCCGGTTCGGTCGAAGCTACGGGTGAAAAGGTTCGCAAGACCTATGATGCCGCCCGCGAAAAGGCACAGCAGGTTATGAGCCAGGTGCGCGAGCGTGCCAGCGCTTATTACAGCCAGGGCCGGGAGAAGGCGGCCGACTATACACATCGCGTTGAAGACATGGTGCGCGAGCAACCGATGAAGTCCGTGCTCATCGCGGCGGGCGTCGGCCTGCTACTGGGCATGCTCCTTCGCCGCAGGTAAAGCAGCGTTGTCAGGAACGTCAGCTTTAACACTGTTTTGCCGAAGGGCAGGAGGACACGATGGTGGCCTCGTCGGAACCGACAGAACACGTGGCCAGTGATTCCGCGCAGCAGCAGGATGGACCGTCGTTCTCGCATATCGTCGAGGACCTTAAGCGGTCGGCCGCGGAATTCGCCGAGTATGCGAAATACCTCATCGCCCTCGAAGTCGACAATGCCACGCTGATGGCAAAAAAGGCGGCAATATTCGCTGCCCTCGGCGTCATCGGCCTGGTGGTTTTTCTGGGGATCCTGGCGGTGAGCACTGGTCTTCTTATGGTGGGCATCGCCGGCTTGATCGGCAGTGCCCTGGGGAGTTTCTGGCTCGGGGCCACCATCGTTGGCCTGCTCGTGCTTCTTCTCACCGGTATCGGTGGCGCCATCGGTATCAGGTACTTCAACACTCAGGCATACAAGAAACTGCGTCTGAAGTATGCCGATCGCCGACAGCGCCAGAAGGAGATGTTCGGCCGGGATATCAGGGAGGTAGCCAATGGCTAGTCAGCAGGACTTCTTCTCTGAAGAAGCGCGGATGGCGCGGGCCGCGCTGCGGAATCTCGTAAAGCAGACCGGCGAGAAACTCCAGCAGGATTCGGATCCCCGCCCGCTGATCCGCCAGCGGCCCTGGATATCACTGCTGGCGGCCGTTGGCGGCGGGATGGTGGCCGGCTATATGGTCACTCCGCCACGCATCGACGCGGAGGAGAAACGCCGGCTGCGCGCCTTACGCAAGCTGCGCAAGCGCAGGTCGGCCGATCGCCTCCAGAAAAGCATAGTCGGCGCAATCGCCCCTGCCCTGCGCACATTCGCCGCCACGGCGGCCGGCGCCCTGGTCCACAACTTCCAGCAGGCGAGCAATCACAACAACCATCGGCCGACGCGATCGCACAAGTCCGCTGATGAATTTGCCGAGATTCCCAACCAGCGGATACAGATCTGACATCGTCGCCTTGGGGGAACCACAGCGAAGGCATGGAGGCCATCTGCTCACCCCGTAAGGAGGGGACAGGATGGCAAAGCAAAAGCAATCCTCACGACGTGCGTCCGCTCGGCCGGGCACACAACAGCCCGCCCGGCAAGCCAAGCTGAATCCCGCCCACCCAAGGGCGAACGTACGTAAACGCCCTGCTCGCCCGCCGCGCACACGGAACCTGGAGTTGGAGCTTCAGGACCCAAAGCGATGGGATGGACTAAGCTGATCGCTGAGCAGCGATTGTCCTTTACTAGGACTTCATCGCCTCCACGCCGCCCATGATCTCCGACAGCTCGGTCGTGATCTGGCTTTGGCGAGCGCGGTTGTACTGCATCGTCAGCGACTTGATCATCTTGTCGGCGTTGTCGGTCGCGGCCTTCATGGCCACCATTCGCGCGACATTCTCGCTGGTGGTGGCATCCATGAAACACTGGAACATGGTCGCCCGCACCGTGATCGGCAGCAGCTCATCGAGAAGCTCGCCGGCCGACGGCGAGAACTCGTACACCAACTCCTCATCGTCGTGCAGCTGTTCTTCTTCCAGCGTCCGTTGCACCTGGCCACGGGCGTGAAGCTGCGCCTCCATCTGCGCCACTTCGGCCGCCGAAGCTCCCTTGCCCCCCACCTTCTTATCAACCGCCTCGCTCTCGCGGGCCTGCTGCGCCAGGTGTTCGCTGATCTCCTTCGCGCCAACCAGCGGCAAGAGCTTGAGGACATCCGGCTTCTGCACGCCGGTGCTGATGAAGTTCATGTAGACGATGTAAACGGCGTCGATCTCGCCGGCCGCATACTGCGCCATGAAACGATCGGCCAGTGCGCGAATGTCCGGGAAGGACTGCGTCTCGATCAGGGCATCATGGCGTTGCGCCACGACGCGCTTCTGGAAGTTGAAGAAGCTGTATGCCTTCTTGCCGGCCGTGTGCAGCTCGACCTGCTCACCCCTTTCCTCCAGGCCGCGAATGAACTGCAGTGAAGCCCGCAGGACGTTTCCGTTATAGGCACCGGCCAGGCCGCGGTTGCCGGTGATCACCAGCACCGCACTCTTTCCCACCCTCACCCGGTCGGGAGTGTCGATCAGGGGATGCTTGAAATCGCCGACGGCTTCGACCAGGTCGGCCACCAGCTCGCGCACCTTGAAGGTGAACGGCTTGGTACCCACGGCTCGCTTCAGCGACTTCTGAAACTTCGCCGTGGCGATCATCTGCATCGTCTTGGTAATCTTGCGCGTATTACGAACAGCTTTTCGACGTTTTACAATTGCGCGTGCCTTGGCCATGCAATCTCCGAACCCAAGATTCTCACCGCACCTAGCTGCGGGCAAAGGAGTCTAGGACGTTACCGTGGTTTTTGCAAAACGTCCCGGCCGCTAAAGATGCAATCAAATCCATAGTAACGGCTAACCGGGAAGAGCGGACAGACCGAATTTTCGCAAGTTCAAGACATACAAGAAAATACGTCAAGGAACAGGTGCCATCGCCTTGACAGACCGGCAACCATCCCTATAATACGAAATCTCATTGATCGCGGGGTAGAGCAGCCTGGTAGCTCGTCGGGCTCATAACCCGGAGGTCGCAGGTTCGAATCCTGCCCCCGCTATTGCAACGTCACCGCCACCGGCGTAACTGCCGGTGGCGTTTTCGTTTACGCTCGGCGCGTCATTGGACGCCTCGTCCGGGCAGGCGATCCGCT
>JAKORQ010000477.1 GCA_029777755.1 Planctomycetota bacterium | reverse complement strand
CGGCGAAAGGGCGACGGCCGCGCGGGAGCAGGAAAATGACGTAGCGCACCCGCCACAAGCCCGGCTCGCCGGGGCTCCGGGCCGTGAAAGAACGGCGCTCGGGGCTGCGGTGAGCTGAGATCGGGAGTCAGACAGCGGAAAAATCATACGCTGGGGCTCGCGGAGCGGGTACGCGCTGAAGACAACACGGATTCAGGATAACCTTTGCGGACAAAACCAGACCAACGATGAGGATCTCTCCATGAGCGGCATATTTACCAAATCCATGGCGCGGAACATCTTCTATGGCGGGACAGTGTTCTTCTTCCTGCTACTGCTCGCGCTGACCTTCGACACCAACAAGACACTTCCGAAGCTGGACAACTCAGCCAATCTGACGCCCCAGGTCATCGCGGGCAAGAAGGTCTGGGAAACGCGCAACTGCATCGGCTGCCATACCCTGCTGGGTGAAGGCGCCTACTTTGCGCCCGAGCTCGGCAACGTCTACAAGCGCCGCGGCCCTGAGTTCATCAAGGCCTGGATCCAGTCGCAACCGACAGGTGCGCCTGGCCGCCGCCAGATGCCGCAGTTCAATCTCACCAATGAGGAGCTCGACAACCTGGTCGAATTCCTGAAGTACTCGTCGGAAATCAACACCGCCAACTGGCCGCCCAACATCGAGGGCTGAGTCGAAGGTCGACCTAGCAAAAATGTGAGACGACAAGAGGAACACGTCATGCAATACAAATCACAAGCGGTCGCCAAGCCCTACTTCATAGCGGCGATCGGACTTTTCGTTGGGCAGATCCTGTTCGGGCTGATCATGGGTCTGCAGTACGTGATCGGGGATTTCCTGTTCCCCGCCCTGCCCTTCAACATTGCGCGGATGGTGCATACCAACCTGCTCATCGTATGGCTGCTGTTCGGCTTCATGGGATCGGCCTACTACCTGATTCCCGAGGAGACCGAAACCGAGCTTTATAGCCCCAAGCTGGCGCTGGCGCTGTTCTGGATCTTCCTGATCGCGGGCGCGCTCACCATCGTCGGCTACCTGGCCTTGCCGTATGCCACGCTGGCGAAGCTCACCGGCAACGACATCCTCGAGACCATGGGACGGGAGTTCCTCGAGCAGCCTTTGATCACCAAGGTCGGCATCGTCATCGTCGCGCTGGGCTTCCTGTTCAACATCTCGATGACCCTGCTGAAGGGCCGCAAGACCTCCATCAGCATGGTGCTGATCGTCGGTCTGTGGGGCCTGGCGATCTTCTTCCTGTTCTCCTTCTACAACCCGCACAACCTGGTCAAGGACAAGTTCTACTGGTGGTGGGTGGTGCACCTGTGGGTGGAAGGCGTGTGGGAACTGATCCTCGGTGCGCTGCTGGCCTACGTGCTGATCAAGGTTACCGGGGTGGACCGTGAAGTCATCGAGAAGTGGCTGTACGTGATCATCACGCTGGCCCTGGTCACCGGCCTCATCGGTACCGGCCACCACTACTACTGGATCGGCACGCCGCAGTATTGGCAGTGGTGGGGTTCCATCTTCTCCGCGCTGGAGCCGCTGCCCTTCTTCGCCATGACCGTCTTCGCCTTCAACATGGTGAACCGCCGCCGTCGCGAGCATCCGAACAAGGCTGCGGTGCTGTGGGCCCTCGGTACCGGCGTGATGGCCTTCCTCGGCGCAGGCGTGTGGGGCTTCCTGCACACCCTGGCTCCG
>JAKORQ010000476.1 GCA_029777755.1 Planctomycetota bacterium | reverse complement strand
CATCAGCATGGACGAACTGCGCCATCGCATGATGGATGTGACGCGGCAGATCCGCTGGATTCCGGCCTTTGGCCTGGAGCGCGAGCTGGACTGGCTGCGCAATATGCACGATTGGATGATCAGCAAAAAGCGCTACTGGGGGCTGGCCCTCCCCTTCTGGGAGTGCCCTGACTGCCACCACTTTGAGGTCATCGGCGACGAGATCGAACTGGAGCAGCGGGCCATCGAGGGGTGGGATACTTTTGCCGGCCACACGCCGCACCGGCCCTATATCGACGCCGTCAAGATCCGTTGCAGCAAATGCGGCGGCACCATGAACCGTGTGGCCGATGTGGGCAACCCCTGGCTGGATGCCGGTATCGTGCCCTTTAGCACGCTCCGCTATCGCAGCGACCGCGAGTACTGGGAAAAGTGGTTCCCGGCAGACTGGATCAGCGAGTCGTTCCCCGGCCAGTTCCGCAACTGGTTCTACAGCCTGCTGGCCATGTCCACCGTGCTGGAGAACCGCCCGCCCTTCTTGCAGAACTTTGGCTACGCCACGCTGCTCGCCGAGGACGGCCGTCCCATGCACAAGAGCTGGGGCAACGCTATCGAGTTCAACGAGGCGGCAGACAAGATGGGTGTGGATGTGATGCGCTGGCTGTACTGCGCGCACAAGCCCGAGAACAACCTTCTCTTTGGCTACAACCGCGCCGACGAGGTTCGTCGCCAGTTCCTGCTGCCGTTGTGGAACGTATACAACTTTTTCGTCAGCTATGCCCGACTGGACGGATGGGAGCCCGCGAAGGATGGTTTCGATCCGGCAATGCCCGAGGGCGCCACGCCGCGCAGCGACAACCTGCTGGATCGCTGGATCATCGCCCGAATCAATCAGGTCGTGAACCGTTGCACGGACGCGCTGGAAAACTCGGATGCCTACTCGGCCACACTGGCGCTGGAATCATTCCTGGACGATCTGACTAACTGGTACGTGCGCCGCAGCCGCCGGCGATTCTGGAAGAGCGAGCATGATGCCGACAAGGATACGGCCTATGCCACGCTCTACT
>JAKORQ010000047.1 GCA_029777755.1 Planctomycetota bacterium | reverse complement strand
TAGTGTTTACTGCCGTAGACTGCCCGGCTCGTTTTTCTGAAGGACGTTTGCGATGCAACAGGCAATCACAAAGGCGGCCGCTCTCGCAGAGGCGCTACCTTACATTCAGCGTTTCCATAACAAGGAAGTCGTCGTGAAGATCGGCGGCTCCATCATGGATGATGAGGAAGCCCTCTCGAACATCCTCACCGACATCGTCTTCATGAATTACGTCGGCATGCAGCCAGTGCTGGTGCATGGTGGCGGCAAGGCAATCAACTCCGCCATGGAGAAGGCGGGACTGCAGCCGCAGTGGGTGCAGGGCCGGCGCTACACCGATGAGCGCACGCTCGCCATCGCCGAGCACGTGCTGTGCAACGAGATCAACCGCTTCATCGTGAACTTCATCCAGTCCCAGGGCTCTGACGCCATGGGGCTTCACTCGCTCTCGTCAGTCGTGCTGTTTGCCGAGAAGACGTACCTTTCAGGCGAGGATGGCCGGCGGATCGACATCGGCCTCGTCGGCGAGGTCAAGCGCGTGAACGCCCGCCTGCTGGAGCTTCTCGTGCAGGCCGACGCCATTCCGGTGATTGCCACGATCGCGCGCGACCAGGCAGGCGGCAAGCTGAACGTGAACGCCGACACGGCCGCCGGTGCCGTCGCCGCCGCCATGAAGGCGGAGAAGCTCGTGATCGTCTCCGACACTCACGGCATCCGCTCCGATCCGAAGGATCCCAATTCGTTGATCCCCCACCTGACAGTCGCGGAGGTGGACGAGCTGATCAAGAACAAGGTCATCTCGGCGGGCATGCTCCCCAAGGTTGAGGCCTGCATCACCGCGCTCAAAGGAGGGTGCAACAAGACTCACATCATCGATGGCCGTATCCCGCACGCGCTGCTGCTGGAAATCTACACGGAGGCGGGTATCGGCACGGAGATAGTGCTATAGGACGGGTGTATTCCATCATGAAGAACTTCATCGCGATCGACGACTGCACCACCGAGGAACTCTGCCATGTTCTGGACGTGGCCTTCGAGTTGAAGAAGCAGTACAAGACCACCGGCCGAAATGACCATCTGCTGGCGGACAAGACGCTGGCGATGATCTTCGAGAAACCTTCACTCAGGACGCGGGTTTCCTTCTCGAACGCGATGACGCAACTGGGCGGCACCAGCATTTACCTTCGCCAGGAGGAGGTGGGCTTGGAGACGCGCGAACCGGTGAAGGATGTGGCGCGGGTCCTCGCGGGCATGTGCGACGGGATCATGGCCCGGACTTTCGAGCATGAGAAGGTCACCGGGCTGGCGGCGTACTCATCGGTGCCGGTGATCAATGGCCTGACCGACTACTCCCACCCCTGCCAGGCCATGACCGACATGATGACAATCAAGGAGCATTTTGGCTCGCTGCAGGGCAAGACCCTCGCATTCATCGGTGATGGCAACAATGTCGCGCGCTCGCTCTCCATGGCATGTGGACGGCTGGGAATGAACTTCACCCTGGCTTGCCCGGAGGGATACGAGTTGCCCCGGGAAGAGGTCGACCGGATCATGGCCAAGCTGCCTGACATGGATTTTGTCATCACCCATGACCCCATGGAAGCAGCGCGGAATGCGGATGTGCTCTACACTGACACATGGATTTCCATGGGCCAGGAAAAGGAAAAAGAGCTCCGTATTAATGCCTTCCGCGGCTTCTGCATCGACGAGCGTCTGCTGGAAGTTGCACCGAAGCATGCCATCGTGCTTCACTGCCTGCCGGCGTACCGCGGGTATGAGATAACCGATGGCGTGCTTGAGGGGCCGCAGTCCAAGGTTTTCCTGCAGGCGGAAAACCGGTTACACTTCCAGAAGGGGCTGCTGGCAGTCCTGATGGGTGGAAAGTAACTGCATCCCGCTCAACACTATTCAGCCAACATACGGTAGCCCTGCGGCGGCCACGCGCCGTCGCAGCGCGCCCTGCCAGCGCCATGAGGAGCATCCGCGAAAGCCATGTTTGAAAAT
>JAKORQ010000475.1 GCA_029777755.1 Planctomycetota bacterium | reverse complement strand
CTCAACGACGAGCGGCAACTGTTCCGCGAGAACGACAACCACGTGATGACCGGCGAAACTCTGGAACTGGTTGCGCGGATCAAGCCGACGGACAATCCTCGCTTCCAGTATGAGTCGGGGATGATTCGCTCGAAGAAGACGTTCAAGTACGGCTACTTCGAGGCGAGGATCAAGCTGCCAGGCGGGCTTGGTGTCTGGCCGGCGTTCTGGCTCAACTCCGACGCCGATGAGGAAGGGAAGACAAGCTGGCCTCCGGAGATCGATATCCTTGAGTTTGCCTACAACGGCAAAGACGACCGCGCCAACATGATCCACGTGACGGTGCAGGCCAAGCCAAAGCCGGGCGAGCCTGACCCGTGGGAGAAGCAGGTCCTGTGGCGTGCCCCGGAGTTCAAGGGCAGCTATTACCATGCCCCGTTTAACTTCCCGGACGACTACCACATCTTCGGTGCGCTATGGAAGGATGATGACACTGTAGAGGTGTTTGTCGATGGCAAGCCGCTGGTGAAGTTCAAGTACAAGTGGGTCTACCGCGATGGGCGTGAGGCCGCTAACGCCCACGTGCTGCTTAACCTGGCAATTGGCGGGCAGTGGGCAGGGCGGCATGGTATAGACGATTCTGCATTCCCGCAGTCTATGTCGATAGACTATGTGCGTGTTTACCAAAAGGCTGGCGAGGAACGGGTGGGAGACAGTACCATAGGCCAGGATCTGCTGCCTGCGGCGGCCAAATGACGCAAACGGAGGGTGGGCTTCCCTCCTTTAGACTGGATGCATTCATGAATCAGTTCGCGGATAACGGGACAAAGGTCAAATCCGGGTCTGAGCTTTTCTCCATTGCCATCGACATGGAGCTGGCCGGCCAGGAGTTTTACCGCAAGATAGCGGCGAAGACCCAGAATCCCAGTGCTAAGAGGTTTTTTGAGGAGGCCTCGTCAGATGAGGCGAGGCATGTGAACAACTTCCGCAGGCTGCGGGAGGAACTTGTCGCGGGGCGTCGCGACATGGTGGATGAGGGGTTGTCGGCCGTTGCCCAGAACCTGGTGCTGCCGGATCGCTCCCATGCCGCGAAGGTGGCCGAGAGCGGCAATCTCAAGGAGGCGATCGAGCTGTCGATCGAGATGGAGGCCAATACCATCCAGTTCTACCGCCAGCTCGCCGAACTCTATCCGCAGCATCGGGATATTATTAACGAGATATTGCAGGAGGAGGTGAACCACCTCACCCTGCTGCAGTGCATGCCGTACTAGGCGGCCGCAGCGCCGCCACGGCGGCGCGTGGGGATTGGGTTGCAATTGTTGCGGGATTCACCACACTAGCACCTGGTCAAACTACATGCCACGGCTGATTGGTGAACATCCTCTGGCGAAAGATTCGTCGGGCAGGCTGATATCGCGTGTCGGCACGGTATTTCCCTACGCTGACACGATCGTGACCATACCCGGCATCCACGCCACGCAACGCGTCGCCTTCGTGGAGATTCTCAACCGCGAGCACGAGGATGCCGGGCAGCCGCCGCTCTCGGAGTATGAGCAGGCGCTTCACTGGGACAACTCCGTTGACCTGGTGATGGAAGGGGACACGGTCCTCATCAGGCCCGATCCCAGCAAGATGGATCTGGCGTTCGCCGCCGACGATCTGCTTCAGAAGATTGTCCCCAAGCACAAGATCCGCTTCATGCACGTGATGGACCATCGCGTGCGCGACGCCATAAAACGGCGCGGTGAAAACTGGCGAATCAACCCGCTGCCCCGCGGCGCGGAAGAGATGCGGCAGATGATCCTCTCCAGTCGCATCGGCATCGGCGGGCAACCCATCTACTACTACAATCGCGCAACTGGAACACGGGTGCTCACCTGTGGATCGTTTGGCGCGATGACGGGGTTTGACGAGGCGAACCTTCGCGTTCATCTGTCTGAGATCCAGGACTTCTCCGGGCGGATAAATCGACATGGCTACCCGGAGATTTCCTTTTTCAAGGCGACCGGTTTCTCCGCTGCCGACTTCGCCAGGTACGATTTCTATGCCCTCTCCAGCGAGGAGCTTCGGCAGGTGGCAAAGCAGATCTATGAGAAGTTTGCCGCATCGGTGCCGCCGGAGTTTCGCCATGACGAGATCGACAGCCCGCACTGGCGACGTGAGATGTTCGCCAGCCTGATCAGCCACGAGGAGCACCCCGTTCCCGAGGAAGTGCTGCTGGGGATGAGCAGCGAGTTTTACATGCAGATCGAGTGGCTTCCGGGAGCCCGCATCGAGGATGGTGAGCTGATCTTCGACACCGTTTTTGAGGAGGCCGAGACTGACGAGGAGTTGCGCCGCATCTGCGATGACAAGGTGAAGGGTATCCTCTTCAACCTCATACGAGAGTTCAGCGACCTGGAATATGTCAACATCGGCCGCGTGCCGCAGTCGCTCTCGAAACGGCCGGCGGCTACCGGGCGACGCGAGGTGTACATCGCCGAGATCATGCTCAAGGGCGCGCCTCGCGAGGAAGTGCGGGTGATTCGCATGGTCAAATGGGGGATCCGCGAGCACCTGGAGGAGGGGAAAGACCTTTTAACGGCAATCATGGAGGCGGAGGAGTACATCGAGTACATCCTCGATCGCCGGCTGGGCTGCAGGCAACTGGGGATGAACCTCCCGGCGCGGATCGTGGCCCGCAAGATCAGCGAGTGCTTCCCGAACATGCCCGCGGCCACCAATGGCCGGCCGCTCTGGGCCACCTATATCGAGCGGGATTACGTCCCGGGAATCGCCACCGACAAGCTTCCCCGCGCCAAGTTTGCCAATCCAGAGTTTGCCCTGCGCTTTGCCGCCCTGATGGGCAAGGCCGCCGCTGTCAACATGGTGGTTGGCCGCACCAGCCTCGATGGCAGCGTGGTCTTTGACGATGGTGATGAGGTCATCATCCTCGGCAGCGATGGATTGCCGGAAGACCTGATCATCTCCGATCCTACCGGCACATTTAATGACTACACCTCGCCGCTGCTGGAGATGGCCAAGTTTTACGCCAAGCCGATCAACGACCGCGGCGCGATCGTGCCGGACGCCATGGCCTTCGCGGCCAAGTATCTCGATGCATTCGGGCGGGAGCTCTCCCGCATCCAGCAGGACTACCGCAAGCGCAAACGCGGGTTTGACAACCTGTTCCGCCATCGCCGCTGCGACCCGGCCGGCAGCTATGCCTATCGCTGGCAGAAGGTGCTGGAACGCCTCGATGCCACCGATCCTGACCAGGTCGTGGCGGAGCTTAGCAGCCATATCCGATTCGGCCACGAGAGTTGATCCATGCTCAAAAAGTGGAACGGCCCGGGAATATTCGTCACCAGCGCGGTATCACGTGCCGGCAAGACGAGTGTGGCGGGGGCTATCGCACGCGCCGTCCGCCAACAGCGCATGGAAGTGGGGGTGCTCAAGCCTGTCGACACCCATTGCGCCAGCCGCCGTGAAGGGCTGGTCAGCGAGGATGCGGAGGTCCTCGCCCATCTGGCGGATGCTTCGTTGCCACTGGATGTGATCTGCCCGGTGCGCTCGCGCGGGGGACTGCCACGGGCCCTGACAGGGGCCATGATCGATTGGGAATTGGTGCAGCGCTCGCTGGAGCTTATGCGGCCACGGGTTGATGTGCTGGTGGTGGAGGGGTACGGAGCGATGATGACGCCGGTGGACAGCCGCAGCACGTCGCTGGATGTGGCAAAGTGGCTTGCCCTGCCTCTGGTGATAACGGTTCGGCCGGGGGAGGAGGCGCTGATGCAGATGCTCACCTGCGTGGAGATCGCCCGTGCATCGCGACTGGAGATCGCGGGTATCGTGATCAACGGCTATGACCCGGAAAAATCCTCGGCCGCGGATGAGAAGATGCTTACCGTGATTGAGCGGCGAACACGCTGCCGCCTGCTGGCGGTACTGCCGGATGAGCCGGTGATTCCCACGCCCGGGCAGGGCATCATTGACGCGTCCGAGAAGGTGGACTGGGCCATGATCGCCGGCGCCGATCGGGAAAAAGAGTAAGGAGCTTCCACGATAGGTGGCTCCTGTATCGGCGACAAGATGGACTGGCATGCGGAGGATTGCCAGAACCGTGGACAACCACCCCAATATGCCGGCGCGCCCATTGGGTTTTTCCTGGGATGGGTGGACGAGCGCGGATTTGTCGAGCCGGAGATCGCCGAAGCGTTCGCCGAGGCATTTGCTCCACTTGCAGTAGAGTAGATGGAGTTATCACCCCGGCGAGGGGGCGGTGGTTGAGTTGTTGTTCTGGTTGGCCTGCTTTTCCAGCGTAGCCAGTTCATCCAGGTAGCGCTGGGCGAGGGCTGGGCTGATGCTGCGGGCGGCCTCGATCAGGCGCAATGCGTCGGCCGGGCGGCGCTGATCCAGCAGCAGCCTTACTTCATTGCGCAGCAGCACGCCAACGGTCTGCTGATAGGAATCCCGCTTGCTCAGCAGCTCGCTGCTGAAGCGCACCGCGTCGCTGTAATGGCGTGCCCTGACCAGCGCGGTGAGATACTGCTCCGTCAGGCGCTCGACCATCATCTCCTGGTCCGGCAGGCCGCTGTAGTAGTCCAGCGCTGCACGGTAATGCGTGGAGGCCTCCAGGGGCTGATTCAGCTCGATGAGCGTGTTGGCCATCTGCTGGTTGGCGGACGCGATGAGCGCAGGATCCTTTTTCGCATCCTCTCGCTGCAGCATCGCACGTAAGACCACCGCACGGCGATGAGGATCGCCGTTGAACCGCTGGATCCAGGACGGCAACTGCTCCAGCGACATCGAGGTAAACGTCGTCTGCAGGACGTTCCATGCTTCTTCCCGCACGGTGGCGTCGGTCTCCTCTACCTGACTCATGCGGCGATACAGCTCCTCGGCATGTTCCGTGGCCGATGTCTTGCCCAGCGAGCGGACTGCCTCCAGGCGAACGCCGCTCTCGCGATCCTCGAGGTAGCGGGCGATGGTATCGGCCGACTTTGGGTCGCGCAGCTCACCCAGCGCCCTGAGGGCGGCCCAGCGGATGCGGGCCGAATTGCGATCTTGCAGGAGCTTGTAGAGAGTTGGCATCACCGTAGGCTCGCGCAGCGGGATGAACGCCTCGGCGATCGCCTCCCGCAGCGGCAATGACCCGGAAACCGCCTGGGCACGATCAAGTGCGGCCTGGAGGTCGGCGGCGACTTCCTTCGCCAGCTCGGGATCCTTGTCGCGAATTGCCGGGCCCAGCTCCCGAAGGGCGGCCGCCCCGGCGCTTGCGGTCCCGATGGAAGGCTCATTGAGCAGCTTGCGCAGTGCCGGCACGGCGCGCAGGTCGCCGATGGAGGCGATCGGTCCTGCAAGAGCGGCGCGGACGGCCGGATCCGGCTCACGCTGGATCTGGGCCAGCAGGGATTCAAATGCCGCAGGGTCGTTGGTGGCGACAAGGGCATTGGCGACTGCCATGCGCACCTCGCGCGAACTGTCGGAAATCATCGAGCGCAGCTGCTCGCGCGCTTCCTGCGGAATTGGCTGAGCGGCCATTGCCTGGCCGTGGATGATGGTAGCCCCGGTCCGACGAATGTCGGGGTTGGTGGACTGCAGGAACGCCAGCAGCAGCGACGCCTGCTGCGCCGGCGGGGCCGCCTCGTACGCCCGGGTGAGAATGTTGGACAGCTCACTGGCGAGCTGCTCATACTGCATGCGCGCCTCGAGGTAACGCGACGCCTGGTAGGCCTGCAGGTTCTGGCGCCACTGCTCCTCGCTGATCTTCGAGTTCTCCTCCCACCACTTCTGCCAGCGGGTAGGCTCCTGGCCATTCTGGAACTGCCCGGTCATCTCGATCAGGGCGTCCGCGGCGGCGTTACGAATCCGCTGCGTGTCATCCTCGCGCATCACCAGGCTTACCAGGAACTCGGCTGACGCCTTGTAGCTGGTGGCGCCGATGGTGCGGATGGCGATCAGGCGGTCGGCTTCGCGCTGCTGGCGGGAGCTTGCGAAATTGGTCAGCAGGCGCAGCGCCTCGGGATTGTCCTTGTAGGAGGCCAGCGCCTGGGCGGCGGCCTCGGTGAGCTGCCGATCCATTCCCATCATCAGGCGCAGCGGCACCAGGTAATCACTGGCCGGATCCAGTCCACTGGCGATGGCGCGGGCGGCCGCGATCTGGCCCACCGGGTCAGCACTGTTCTCCAGTGCCTGGGTGATGGTCTGGCGTGATTGCGCGGTGCGCTCGGCAACCAGGATCCTGGCCGCCTGCTCGCGCCGGGGAGCGGGAATCGAATCGTTTTGCAGGACTGCGGCCGGGTCGGCTATCGGGCTGGTTGTCTGCGCACAGGCAGAGGTAGCGCCCACAAACAGGGTAGCGCAAAGGCAAGCTGATATAAGCAGGTTCCTTTGGACCACGATCTGGTTAGCTCCCGCCCGGATCCTGCGGGCGGGCTGAATCTAATCGATTCTCGTGGAACCGCAAACGCGGACAAGAGAAAAATCCACGATCCGGACGGCCGGCCTGTCGCGGCGTCGAATATGCGTACAATCGGCCGTCATGTTATCGCTCGGTGAGGATCTGCGGGAGGCCGTAGCCGCAACGATAAATCGCGAGGATGTGCGCGAGGCCGTCGCGGCGATCTACGCGACGGTGGAAGGGGAACTGGGGCGGCTTTCTCCGCGATGTGAGATGTCCGGCCGATGCTGCCGGTTTGAAGAGTACGGCCATCGGCTCTTTGTAACCACCGCGGAGCTGGCAACGTTTGCGGCCGATCTCAGGCGTGATCAGCAGCTCACGCCATACCTGCTTCGCCAGG
>JAKORQ010000046.1 GCA_029777755.1 Planctomycetota bacterium | reverse complement strand
TGGTCATCGTGTTGGCGTTGCTGCGTGTGGATGTTCGGCTGCTTATGCTCGCCAGCATTGCCGCCTCGGTCGCGGTATGCGTGGGCGTGCAGCACATGGAATGGGCAGAACTGTTGCGGCTGCTTATTTTCGGTTACCATGCGCAAAATCCGCAGGTGGCCGCACTCCTGGACGGCGGCGGCATCCTCTCCATGCTCACTGTGATGGCCACTGTCTGTATCTCCTCCGCCTACGCCGGCATTTTTGCCGAGACGCGGATGCTTGCTCGGCTGCAGCAGGTCATCGAGATGCTCGGTCATCGCATCGGCGCATGTGGTGCCACCATGATTACCGCGACTTGCGCGGCGGCGCTCGCCTGCAACCAAACCCTCACCATCATGCTCACTCACCAGTTGTGCGGTGGGCTGTACGGCGACGACGAATCCGAACGCTCCGCACAAGCTATCGATTTGGAAGACAGTGCCGTGGTGATCGCTCCGCTGATTCCTTGGTCGATCGCCGGTGCCGTGCCGCTTGCCACCATCAACGCGCCCACACTCAGCCTGGCCGCCGCGACCTTCCTCTACCTGCTGCCGCTCTCGCGGATGCTCGCCTCGGCTGTACGCCGCCGCTCGGGATTTCGGACTCGGCATCGATCCCAAAATCAAAACCCGGGACTCGCCATCCCACACCGGCCCAAACCCATGCTCCACATGTTCGCTCATGGTTTCCATCCTAAGTCGGGCGATTGAGCGCACGAGGCAATCAGGCCGAGAACTGTTTGCCGAATTCCGAGAAGAGCTGACGGCGGGCGAAGACGAGCAGGCCGAGCAGCACCAGCAGGGAGACCAGCCCGCTGACCATCACCAGTACATCCCACGGAGCCCAGCCGAGCGGAATGAACGTCAGAGGCATCAGACCAGCGACGATGTCGAACGCCAGATACTTGGCGTACTCGTCAATGGCCTTGGCCCGCAGCACGATAAGCAGCACCACGTCAAAGACCAGCGAAACCAGACACGTGATCGGTATGACGAACATGGTGACGACATGATTCATCGTCGCCACAAACCAGACCAGCGCAATCGCCAGCATGATATAGAAATATCGAAACATGAGGCGAAGCGGCCGCGGCACGTGC
>JAKORQ010000474.1 GCA_029777755.1 Planctomycetota bacterium | reverse complement strand
TCACCGAGATCGCCGACCTGGTGCTGGGAACGACCGACAGCAGGCGGGAAGCGGCCCCGGCTCGGACAAGCAGTCGATAGCAACTGAGATGAACGGAAAGGCACACAACCATCTCATCGGCCCTGTCGTGCAGTTCCCGACGGCGCACGCGAGAGGAGCTGCCGCCCACAACACAAGAACGACAGGTCCTGGCGGCGCGCCAGGCGGCAGTACACGCACCAGTTTGCGCGATTTAGCTGGCGGTTGCGCGCATGATCAGTTCATATTTCACCAGAGGATGGAGAGCAGGCATGTCAAAGTTGAGCGTAACGTGTTCGACCGCTTTCCTGGCGGGCCTCATGGGATTCGCCGGCATGGTTGATGCCCGTGAAATCTACGTGGCACTGGACGGCAATGACTCAGGCAGTGGAAGCCTCGATCAGCCGCTCCAAAGCATCCAGAAGGCGCTCAACCAGGCCGGTCCCGGCGACGTAGTGCGTATCCGTGGCGGCGTCTATCGCATAAAGCCGCTTGTGCTCAACCGCAGCGGCTCCAGGGAAAGCCCGCTCGCTATCGAGGGGATGCCCGGCGAAGAGGTGATCCTCAAGGGCTCGCAGTTGGTAACCGGCTGGCAGCAGTCCGGTGAAGGTGTTTGGATGCTGCCTGACTGGCAGATCAATTCGCAACAACTCTTTGTCGATGGCAAGCCTCTGCAGCAGATCGGCATACAGACGCGCTGGCACACCGAGAAACTCTGGGCCGACCATGTCTGCCTCCCCCCGGTGGGCAAAGGCCTGGAGGATCTGAAGGAGGATTCATTCTTCTACGACAAGGAGGCAAAGGTTCTGTACTGCAGGCTGGCGGGCGATGCCGCCCCCAATGGCCGAATGATGGAAGCTTCCGTTGAGCCGGAGCTGCTGGTGGGGCTGCGGGCGTCGAACATCGTGCTGCGCAATCTCACCTTCATGCACTCCAACCAGACTGCCACCAGCCAGCGCCGCGGCATGGTGCAGGTGGGCCCGGAGAACTGGCTGATTGAGAACTGCCGCTTCATGTACAGCGACTTTGGCGGCCTGAGTGTCAGCGGCAACAACCACATCGTCCGCAACAGCCAGTTCATCAGTAATGGATGCGTCGGCATTGACGTGAACGGATCGGATGAGGCGCATGGCTATCGCTGGTATCCCGATCGGCCGCCCATGAATCTGCTGCTGGAGAATATCGAGCTTGTCGGGAACAACTACCGTCAGTTCTTTGACCAGTGGCATGCAGGGGCGATGAAGCTTGTACCCGCTTGCAGGGGCGTCACGATCCGTCGCTGCCGCATCGTGGATAACAAGGGCGCGGGCATCTGGTTTGACGGGGGACTGGGCGGCAACGTCATCGAGGATAACCTGCTGGTCAACAACATGACCGGCATTTTCTATGAGATAGCCCAGCCGGCATTGCCTACCGCCGACCATCCGGCCGACGAGTTTGGCGCCCTGATCCGCAACAACCGCGTGATCAACGGCAGCCGCCAGGGGATCTACATCTCCGCCTCCTGCAACGCCATCGTCGAGAACAACACCTGCTACCGCAATGTGAACGACATCGTGATCCACGGCATGCCACGCAAGGAGTTCGGCGGCAATCGGCGGCTGGAGAACAACATCGTCCGGAACAACATCGTCAGCACGCGGGCTATCGGCATCGTGCTGTTTGTCGGTGAAGGGTCTGCCAACAACGTGGTCGAGGGCAACTTCTATGCCCTGCTGGCCGGCGAACAACCCAAGGGCAACTCCGCCCCCCTTTCCATCACCACCGCCGGGTATGGAGCTGGTGTCTTTCGCGATCTGAAAGAGGCTTACGAGAAGACCGGTTACGAGCGAACCGGAAAGATGGGAGACCCCCTGTGGGTCGACGTGGAGAAGCTCGATTTCCGCCTGAAGGAGGGCAGCGCAGCCGCCGGCAAAGGTTGGCAGCCCAGGGACGACTCCCTGTAACGCGGTGGAAGCAGCGGCGTGTGCTTGATCAAATGGAGTAAGTGATGTCTTTGCGATCTCCCTGGTTCAGGGCCGTCCTTGCGCTGGCGCCGGCCATCCCGCTGGTGGCATGTCTGCCAGGCCGCTGCCTGGCGCAGGCGGCCAACAGTTCCCAGCAGCCTTCCGAGCAGTCGGCCATGAAGCTTTCGGTAATGTTCTACGACGCCAGGGTGCGCCTGATGGCCACCCCGCCTGCGCTGCGGTACGGCGAAGGCTTCATCATGGCCCACATCAAGTGGAACACTACGTTTACAGACAAGGATCACGTGCGATACCGGGTCTGGGTTGAGGGCAAGGGGCATGAATGGGCCAGCGCCAACACCCTCGCCGAGATGGATGAATCCGGATCTCCGATCTGGCGGCAGTACGTCTATGCCTCCCACGGCAATGCCGGCGGGATGGCCTCATCGCGTGTGAAGATGGAGTTCGGCTATCGCCCCGAGGGGCTTACGGCGTTTCCATTAACAGACAAGGGACCGGTGAAGCTGCCCGCCGCCCTGCCCCTGCCGCCGGGCAAGTATCCTTTCACCATCTGCGTTGAGCGCACTGGCCCGGGAGAGCGGAAGGAACTGGCGAGGAAGGATTTCGAGATCACGATCTCCGGGGATCCTGCAAGCTCACTTGTCATCAACGGCATTTCCGATGGCCAGGTGTTCCAGCGATCCAGCAAGCAGGCCGGCGAAGTGACCTTCCAGGTAATCGACGGTGCGCCTGCCGGCCAATGGCAGGCAAGCGTGACGAAGGACGGCCAGACGATCATCAACTCATCCGGCAGTTTCTCTGGCGCCCCGGCGAGTTTTGCCATCACCGATGTGCCCGTGGGCGGCCCGTATGAAGTGCGATTCTCGACGGCAGGCAAGACGCGGACGTTCAACAACATCTATGTTGGCGACCTGTGGATCATCTCCGGCCAGAGCAACGCAGTCGGTACCGGAGGCGAGCAGAGCATGGGGGCCAAACCTATGCCGGGAGTGCAGTGCCTTGAGCCTCGCTATGGCATCCGCGAATGGACTGTCGCACGCGACGGCTTCTTTGAGCATACCGTCGGCGCATGGGTGACGGCGGCCCAGATGTTCTATCAGGAGACCGGCGTGCCGGTGGGAATGATGGGCATTGCACAGGGCTCAACCCCGATCACCTGGTTCCTCACGCCCGATGGATCGGACATTTACTCTCTTCGTCCGCTCATCGAGAAGCATGGGAAGAAGGCGGCCGTTTTTCTCTGGTACCAGGGTGAGTCCGACTTCTTCCTCGGCCAGGAGGCGCGCGATGCCTACCGGTCGCGACTCAAGCTGCTGACCGACAAGGTCCGCGAGGCGGCCGACAATCCGCAGATGATGGTCGGCATCTGCCAACTCGGGAAGTATGGCTGGCACAAGGATGACCACTTTGCCGTCATCCGCGAGGCGCAGAGACAGTTCGTGCTGACTGACCCCAACAGCGTGCTGTACGCGACCATCCCGTACGACATCCACCAGGGAGACAAGATCCACCTGCTCACCCACAGCTACATCGCGCTGGGCAGGCAGGTGGGCGCCCAGATGATAGAGCGAGAGCGCAGCGGCGAGCTTCGCTCTCCCGGGCCGGTGCTTGAGGATGTTTACTTCACCCGGCCTGATCGCAGGCAGATTGCAGTTGCGTTCACCAATGCACAGGGACTGAGCGGCCAGGAAGCTGCGGATGAATGGTTTGTGAAAGACTCCACACACCGTGGATTCAGGGACGGCGGATTCGTGAAGATCAGCAAAGTGACCATAAACGCGGAGGGCCAGCGCGTGCTGCTGGACCTTGAGAGCGCCCCACAAGGGGATGCGGCGGTGTGCTACGCCTATCGTTGCGACGTGGGCGGCAGCCTGGTCAACGGTGCGGGCTACCCGGCCGCGGCCTTCGTGGATGTGCCGGTGGCGTTAAGTGAGTCGCGATAGAGCACGATCGCACCTCCTGGCTATGGAATGGGATTTGTGCACATGAACGATCGACCTAACCTGGTGTACATCTTTGCCGATCAGTGGCGGGCACAGGCGGCCGGTTTTGCCGGCAATTCGCAGGTCAAGACGCCCGTCATGGATCGCTTTGCCGAGCGCAGCTTTCAGTTCACCAACGCGATCTCCGGCTACCCGGTATGCTCACCGTATCGGGCCGCCCTGCTCACGGGGCAGTATCCATTGCGCCATGGCATGCTGGCGAACGATCAGAAGATCATCTCCAATCCGGTGGGATTTGGTGAGGCGTTTGCCCGCGCAGGCTACCGCACTGCCTACATCGGGAAGTGGCATCTTGAGCTGCATGACCGGGCCGCCCCGATTCCCCAGTCCAATCGGCTCGGCTTCCAGTTCTGGCGCGCCTACGGCTGCTGCCACAACTACAACAAGTCCACCTACTACGCTGACGATGAGACAGAAAAACGCTGCTGGGAAGGCTACGACGCCATGGCCCAGGCACAGGAGGCAGGACGGTTCATCCGTGAGCAGGCAGGCGATAATTCGCCGTTTGCCCTGATGCTATCGTGGGGACCACCGCATCATCCCTACCACATGGCACCTGAGCGTTTCCGCGCCATGTACGACGCGGAGGCGATCCAGCTTCGGCCGAACGTCCCAGCGGAAACGGCCCAGCGCGCCCGGCAGAACCTGGCAGGCTATTACGCCCATGTGTCGGCGCTGGATGAGTGCTTTGCGGTGGTGCTCAATGCGCTGGAGTCGGCAGGTGTGGCCGACAACACCATCGTGGTTCTCACCAGCGACCATGGCGACATGCTCGGTTCGCAGGGCCGCTGGTACAAGCAGTGGCCCTGGGAAGAGAGCGTGCATGTGCCCTTCCTGCTGCGCTGGCCGGCCGGGCTTGGCAAAGCGCCCCGCAGCAGCCGCACGCCCATCGATGCACCGGACATCATGCCCACCATGCTGGGGCTGTGTGGAATCGCGATTCCCGAGACGGTTCAGGGGATTGACTTCTCGCCGGCGATCCGTGGCGAAGATGAAGTTGCCACCGATGGCGCACTGCTGACCTGCTACGTGCCCTTCCGCGAGCGCGATACCAATGAGCGATGCCGGGAGTACCGTGGCATTCGCACCGATCGCTATACCTACGTGCGCGACCTGAATGGGCCGTGGCTGCTGTACGACAATGATTCCGATCCATACCAGTTGCGAAACCTGGTGAATGATCCTGGCAGCGAGTCATTGCGGATGGAACTGGAAGGCCGCCTTCAGCGCAAGCTCAAGTTCGCGGAAGACACGTTCGAAAGCGCCGCCAGCATAGTTGAGAAGTACAACATCCGCCTCAACGAGGAAGGCAACCCCTACTGGGTCGGCTGGTAGCGTTGGCGGGCAGGGAGTGAAGATGTCACGGGAAAAGCCCAATATTCTGTTCATCATCACCGACCATCAGGCATGGTTTAACCATCGCAGGCCAGGCGAGTTCGACTTCCCCCTGCCGGTGTATGAACA
Source organism: Planctomycetota bacterium (assembly GCA_029777755.1). Classification (GTDB taxonomy): domain Bacteria; phylum Planctomycetota; class Phycisphaerae; order Tepidisphaerales; family Tepidisphaeraceae; genus CAIQIQ01. The sequence continues at coordinate 3,197 of JAKORQ010000474.1, read as the reverse complement.
GTTTTGCCGCGAGGGAGTCAGCTTTGAACGGGCCTACACCGTCTGTCCGCTCTGCACCCCGGCACGCTCCAGCATGATGACCGGGATGTATCCCAGCGCCCACGGCTTGCGCTGGAACACCGAGTGGCCGCGGGCGCAGGTGCGCGACTTTTCACCGGACACCCGCATTTACAGTCACTACCTCCAGCAGGCCGGCTATCGCAATTCCTACGTTGGCAAGTGGCACTGCGGCCACGATCGTCTGCCGCGGGACTATGGCCTTGAGGGCTGGAGCCTGCCGGAATACGGCAAGGTCTACATGAGTGACGAGTATCGCCAGTACGCAAAGCAGCGCGGGTTTGGCGATGCCCGGGCGCTGATCGAGCACTTCCTCCATCGTCCCGACTGGGAAGGCAAGACGTTCGTGCTGCACCATGAATCTCCCTGGTACTTCATGGGCGGATCGGGCGTGCTTCTTGGGCCTCCTGAAGCGCACGAGGAGCAGTTTGTCGCCCACCTGGCGATACAGGAGATGGAGAAACTTGCGCGCGGGAAGGAGCCCTGGAGCCTGGTGGCCAGTTTCTGGGGACCGCATCAGCCTTACTATCCGACCGAGCCGTTCGCCGGCAGAATCGATCCGCGATCTATCCCGCAATACCCCACATTTGAGGATGACTGCGTCGGCCGGCCGCTGCGCCATCTCATCCACCGGGATGTAACACACGGTCGGCCGAGAAGGTGCTGGCCTGACTGGGCCACCTGGCAGGAGGTGCTCGCCCGCTGCTACGAACAGCAGATGCAGCTCGACGCGGCCATCGGTAACTTGCTCGCAGCTCTGGATCGCCTGGGGCAGGCCGAGAATACGCTGGTGATCTGGCTGGCCGACCATGGCGATGGCATCGCCAGTCACGGCGGCGTCTTCGACAAGGCATCAACATTCACCGAGGAAGTGTCGCGTGTGCCCATGGCCATTCGCTGGCCGGCGGCACTGCCTGCGGGAGAGGTGCGTAAGCAGTTGGTATCCAACATGGATGCGACAGCCACTATGCTCGATGCGGCCGGGATCGCGGCCCCGCCCGAGATGCACAGCCGCAGCCTGCTGGACCTCTGTCGCGACGGCAATGCCCCATGGCCCGATCACCTGATCTGCGAGCATCACGGCCACTGCGAAGACATGCTCCTGCGCGTGATCATTAATGATCGTTACAAGTACGTGTCGGCAGTCTATGACGATGACGAGCTCTACGACCTTCAGACAGATCCGTACGAGATGAACAACCTCATAGATTCGCCGGATCACAGGGATGTCCTGCGCGAACTGCGCGGCCGACTGATCGATCACCTTAAGAGGGCCAACGATCGTCCGGCTCGCGAGCGTTTGCTGTATGTGCTGGAGCGAGGCTGCTAAAGGGAAGCGGGAACAGGCATGGCAACCCAGGAACAACCGAACATTCTGCTGGTAATGGCCGACCAGTTGGCGCCGCAGTTCACTGGCGCCTATGGCCACCGTATCGTGAAGACCCCAAACCTCGATCGGCTGGCCGAGCGCGGCGTGCGATTTGACGCGGCGTATTCTCCCTGTCCGATCTGCGCCCCCGCGCGAGCGTGCATGATGACCGGCCAGTACACCTCCACCAACGGCGTGTACGACAACGGCGCGCCGCTGGCCAGCGACAACCTCACCTTCGCCCACGCCCTGACGCTTGCCGGTTACGACACGGTGCTGAGCGGCAAGATGCACTTCGTCGGCCCGGACCAGCTTCATGGCTTCCGCGCCCGGTTCGTGCGCAACATCTATCCCGCGGACTTTCGCTGGACGGCATCACGTGAAGGTCCACCAGTGCGACAGCCGCTCGCATTCGGCGAGAGGCCGGGCAACTTCCGCCACGCGTGGCAGTACCTCGCCTCCGGTGTACATGTGGGCAGCTACAACGGCATGCTCGCCTACGATGAGGAAACTCAGTTCCGGGCCATCGAGTATCTGCGTGTACAGGGACACAGGCAGCGCGAGGCGATCGCCAACGGCCGGGAGTATCAGCCGTTTCTCCTGTGTGCATCGTTCCACCATCCCCATCCACCCTTCCACGCCCCCGAGGAGTTCTGGAATCTCTACAAAGATGCGGATATCGACCTGCCGGAGTATCCAGAGAACCTTGAGGAGACATACTCCACGCTGGATCGCTGGGCCAACATCATGTACTCGGCCGACGAGATCGACATCAGGAAGCCTGAGGATCTGCGCGTCGTCCGTCGCGCCTACTACGCCCTGACAAGCTATATCGACCACAAGCTCGGCCAACTTCTCGACACGCTCAGGCAGTACGGCCTGGACCGGAACACGGTGGTTGTCTTCACCTCGGACCATGGTGAGATGCTCGGCGAGAAGGGAATGATCCAGAAATGCAACTTCTATGAGCACTCCGCGCGGGTGCCGCTGGTTGTTTCCTTTCCCGATGGCCGAGGCGCAGGACGGGTTGTGCGCGAGCCGGTGAACCTTGTCGACATTGCCCCCACGCTGTGTGACATCGGCGCGGTTGACCCGGAGATCCAGCAGGGTGAGTTTGACGGCACAACGCTTCTTCCGTTGATAGATGGACAGTCACAGCCGGATCGCGTGACCTTTTCGGAGATGCACACCAACTGCGTCTACAGTACCTGCTTCATGGTCCGACAAGGCAGCTACAAGTACACCCATGTCACCGGGCACGATCGGCAGCTCTTTGACCTGAGCACCGATCCCGGCGAATGGAACAACCTCGCGGACACCGACCATGGCCGCGCCGTCGCCGACAGGATGCGGACGCTGCTGGAGGAACGTTTTGACATAGAGGCGATCGAACGCGACGCGGCCGCCAGCGTGAAGCGCCGCAAGAAAGTCCAGCAGGCGCTGGTCGCCAACAGATACGTCTGGGATGTGTCGCCACAATTCCCGGTCGGGCGCGACTGCTTCTGGCAGTACCTGCCGTGAACTGCGCCGGCAGTAAGGAAAAATGCAGATCCTCAATGTGGAACTGAACCGATTTTGCTTGTCATATCAAACGTTCACAGATATTATGTTAACGTTGATATTGCGTGATTACTGCTTCCGCCGCCGGCGGAGGGTTTGGTCATGTCACTTCACAGGAGAGCAATATGAACAGGTACATCGCATCTGTGATAGGAGCGGTGGCGGCAATGGGGCTGACGATGCAAGCCGATGCAGCCACGGTGTATGAGGG
>JAKORQ010000045.1 GCA_029777755.1 Planctomycetota bacterium | reverse complement strand
ATCGCGCGCCGTATCGCCATCCTCGCTTCGGAAGATATCGGCAACGCCGATCCGCAGGCGCTGGTAGTGGCCGCGTCGGCATACTCGATCGTCGAGCGGATAGGCATGCCCGAGTGCCAGCTCACACTCTCACAGGCCGCCATCTACATGGCCACCGCTCCCAAGAGCAATGCCTCAGCTATGGCAATATGGACGGCCATGTCGGATGTCCGCGAAGGAAGAACCATCCCCGTTCCCAAGCATCTGCGTGACTCGCACTACAAAGGATCGCAGCGGCTTGGCCATGGCGAAGGCTACCAGTACTCCCATGACCATCCCGAGGGGTATGTTCCCCAGGAGTACTTGGGGGTTGAGAAAACATATTACAATCCCACGAACCGGGGCTATGAGGGGACGATCTCTCAGCGGCTGGCCAAATGGAAGGAACTTAAGGCCAAATGGCAGGCCGAGGAGAAAAAGAAGCGGCAGAATGATCCGCCTGACAGTTCTAAGCCCTAGCCGTGCCGGAGATTACGCATATATCTGCCGATCGCTAAGGTTATCTTGCGTGAGCCGCGCTCACCCGATACTTTTGCCCCTGAGGTAGAAATGGACGCATTCCGCAGGCGACGCAAACGCAGTAAGTATGTTCTTCCACTGGTGGTGTTGCTGATCGCCGCCGGCGGCGCAGGATGGTACTTCCTGGTTGGTTCATCTGAATCACAGGATGCCCCGCCGGTGAGCGCTGCTGATCCGGCTTATGTCACTGCAGAAACTCCGGCCGAACCCGTATCGCCAGTGAGCGAACCTGAGGTGCAGCCAATCGCCGAGCAAGCAGTCGAAGCCCCGGCGCAGGCCGAACAGCCGCAGCAGCCGGCGATCGCCGAGCCACCAACCCCGGCCGAGCAAGTGCCGCCGGTAGTGGCTGAGGCGCAGGAGCAGACCCCCGCGCCGGCCCCTGCCCTACCGATTAATTTTGACCCCGGCACCGCGATGGCCGAGGCCCAGAAGTTGATGAACAGCGGCGATCTCGTGGCCGCCCGCGAGGCGCTTAATCCCGCCATCGCATCGGCTCAGCTACCTGAGAGTGAACTGAAGCTGGCGATGCAGCTCCAGGAGCAGATCAACGAGACACTGGTCTTCTCACCACGTATCGTGCCCGCTGACAAGTGGGTGGACTCCTACGTCCTCAAGCCCGGCGATATCCTCCAGAGAATCGCCCCCCGCTACTCCATCACGCCGGGGCTTATCCAGCGAATCAATAACATCCCCGACCCGCGCCGCATCCGAGCCGGCCAGACGATCAAGGTGATCAACGGCCCGTTCCATGCCGTGGTGACCAAGAGCGCCTTCAAGATGGACATCTACCTTGGCGCCCCTGGCGGAGAGGGGTCGGTCTACGTCTGCACCTTGCCGGTAGGACTGGGTATGGACGATTCCACCCCCGTTGGCACCTGGCAGGTGGAACCGGGCAAGAAGCTGACCAATCCAAAGTACTACAGCCCGCGAGGCGAAGGAGTGATCGAGCCGGATGACCCGACCAATCCCTTGGGTGAGTTCTGGATCGGCCTTGTCGGCATCGAGGGCGAAGCGGTCGGCAAGACCTCCTACGGCATCCACGGAACCATCGAGCCGGAGACCATTGGCAAGATGGCCTCGCTGGGCTGCATCCGCATGCTCCATGATGATGTCGCGCTGGTTTTCGACCTGCTGGTTGAGGGTAAGAGCACCGTCGTCGTGAAGCCATAGGGTGGCAATTTGAATGACATGCACACGCCCCCGGGTATACTCCCGGGGGTTCTGCTATATCTGTAACGCATATTCAGATTCAGTTACCGGGAGAGTGTCTTGATAAACCTGTCCATCGTTGCAGCCGTTGCCTTGATCGGTTTGGTTTCAGTGTGCCGGGCCGCCACCAGTGATGAGCGGGTCTCCCGCACCGGCAAGTACTGGATCTACGTCGGCACCTACACCGGCCAGGAGAGCAAGGGTATCCAGCTCGTTGAGTTCGACGCAGAGACTGGAGAACTGAAGCATGCCGGGCTGGCGGCCGAGACTACCAATCCGACCTTCCTATGCACCGATCCCCAGTTCAAGTATCTCTACGCTGCCAATGAGATGTACGGCCCGGAAGGCGGCAAGGTAACTGCGTACGAAATCGATGCGCAAACCGGGATGCTCAAGCAGCTCTCGGATATCGCCTCATCAGGTAAAGGCCCATGCCATCTGGCCGTCGACGCGGCCGGCCGGATGCTCATGGTCGCCAACTATGGCAGCGGCAGCTTTGCATCCATGCCGATCGATGAAAACGGCGCCGTTACCCGCCCCGGCACCACCATCCAGCACACCGGCGGCGCCAAGGCCTTCGAGGGCCGGCAGAATGGCCCGCATGCCCATGGCATATATCCCGATCCCAGCCAAAGGTATGCACTGGCCGTGGATCTCGGCAATGACAGCGTCAGCGCCTATCAGATGAACACTGCGGATGGCACCCTTTCCACCACCCCGGCCGCCGTGGCGAAAGCCACACCGGGCGCCGGCCCGCGCCATCTGACCTCCACCCCCGACGGCAAGTTCGTCTACGTGGCCAACGAGCTGGGTAACACTGTCGATGTCTATCGCTGGGACGCCTCCAAGCCGGAGTTCACCCACCTGCAGACCATCAATACGCTGCCGCAGGACTTTGCCGGCAGGAATCTTGTTGCGGAGATCGCCCTGCACCCCAGTGGAACGAGCCTGTATGTGTCAAACCGCGGGCACGACAGCATCGTCGTGTACCGCCGCGATCCTGACTCGGGCCTGCTGACTCTCGCCGGCCACCAGAGCACTGAGGGATCCGGGCCACGCCACTTTGAGATCGACCCGACCGGACGCTGGATGGTCATCGGCAACCAGCAGGGTAACAACCTGGTACTGCTGAAGATCGGAGCAGATGGCGATCTCAGCCCGACGGGCAAGCAGCTAAAGATTCCCGCGGCCGTGTGCGCAGTGTTTGTCCCGCGACAGTAGGGATAATCCGCCGGTCGGCGTCTGCGCCACCGTTATTGTCAATGGCTCTGATCGCGCATGTGCGCCGAGGATAACCTTTCCTCCCGCTGGCGGAGGACCGCCCACTCCACTTTGCGTGGAAGTGCGCTAGCGGTGGGAGGCGATCGCCTGGCGCGCCATTTCCCTGGCGGTGTTTGCAAGCTCCTGGTGTGCGAACTCGCAGGCGTAATCCACTCGGATCGTCCGGCGGTACGCCTCTATCCGTTTGCGCGGATCCTTTGTCTCGCGGGCGTCCTGCAGGAAAGGTGTATGCAGACGCTCCCACCATGACTGCGTGAGTGCCGTCAGTTCAGTAGTGGTTGCCATCGGGCCGGCCGGGATGTCCTCCTCGCGCAAGATGATCGAGCGAGGCGGCATGGACTGGGCCATCTCGGCCATTCTTCGCGGGGCGGGGGCGGGCAGTACCACATGCTCATGTGGCACGATGACCACCGCATGTCCCCCGCCAATCAGCGGGTACTTGGCCGCCAGGAAAACGTCCAGATAGAGCTTGAAGCGGCCTTGCAGCCGCCGAACCTGGAGTGCCGGCTCAAGTGTGGCCCAGCCGGCCACCAGCAGTTGCCCGTGCGGGTAGTTTTCAATTACGTGCCGCCCCTCGATGACGTCATCAGGGCCCTCAGAAAGCAGGTTGAGGCATATAACGCCCTCGCAAGTCCGCTGGCGGCGTTGTCGGCGGGCTTCCTGGAGGGGCATGTACAGCCGCGCCAGCGCATCCCAGTCCCCCGCGGCCAGCGCCTCGCGCTCCGCCAGTACAAGGTACTGCTCAGCATCCACGTACTGCTGGTTAACCAGCGCTTCCTGGCCCTTCTCACACAGGCCCTGAATCCCATCACTCATGGCCGATTATAGCCACCAGTACGCCTGCGCTACTATCAGGCCTTCGCCACCGCCTGGCGGGACTTATCCTTGTCGTTGTTTGGCCGAGTGGTCGGATCGGTGTGGATGCCAGCCTTCTCCAGCAGGACGCGGCCCTGCCCGGCCTGCAGACGAAGGACGCGCATTCCCTCCTCCAGCCCGGAGACGATCTGCACGTGGGTGGCGTTGTTCTTGCCCACCTGGACGCGCACCGGGTGAATCTCCTCGCCCTGCTGGACGAAGGCAAAACGCTCCTCGCCGACGGTGTAAACGGCATCCAGCGGAACCGCCAGTACATTCGAGAGGCGCTCCACGAAGATCTCCACCGTCGCCCCGATGCCCGGCTTCAGGCGATCAGGCGTAACCTCCAGCGCAATATCCACTGGGTACTCGCGCAGGTCAGGATTCCACCAGCGCTGCGAGTTGTCGGCCAGCACCGAGATCTTCATCACCCGCGCGGGAACCGGCTCGGACTGCCCCACGATGCTGACCATGGCCTTCTGGCCTTCCTGCAGGTAGGACACCAGCGACTCGTGGATGCGCACCACCGCCTTCATGGCCGAGGTATCGGGCAGGCGAATCAGCAGTTGTCGTTCGCGGACCTGCGCGCCTTCCTGGATCTGGGTCTGGGCATGCCGGTCGGTACTTGAGCCGTAGACCACCATGCCATCTGACGGCGCTTTCACCTCGCAAGCGGCAAGCTGTTCCTGCAGACGCTCGTAGCGGCGCTTCAGGACATTCAGGTTGCGCTCCTTGGAGTTAACGTCAGCCGAGCGCCAGGAGAGGTTGCTGGCGTTGCTGCGCTTGGTGCGCTGCAGGCGCCTCTCGGCCTGCACCACGGCATTGCGCTTGGAGGTAAGCTCGATCTCGTGGGTATATTCGGTCAGCACCTTTAGCGCGGTTTCCGCCTTCGCGAGGGCGTTGCGAGCGTTGGTGACGTCCAGTTCCGCCTTCTTCACGTCGGCCGCCGTCACGAAATTCTTCGCGTACAGCTTCTTCGACTGCTCCAGGTCCTCCAGGCGATTCTCCAGCGTGATCCTGGCCATCTTCACTTCCGTCTGGGCATTGAGAAGCTGCTGGGGATAGGTTCCCTCCTCGTACTGCTTGAGCTCCAGCTGGGCGATCGACACGGCAACCATCGCGCCTTCCAGGTCGGTTGCGTTACTGTCCTTCTGGATCTCCAGCATCTCAACGGCGTTGGCCAGGTCGGCCTCCGCCTTCTGGAGCTGCAAGGCGGTGTCCTCGAGTTTCTGGCGGATCTCGGTCGAGTCGAGTGTCAGGAGCACATCCCCCTTCTTCACGGAGGTGCCTTCCTTGACGATGGTGGTGATAGTGCTGGTTCCCTCGACCTCGCAGAGAATGTCGATGTTGTTGATGGCGTGGATTTCGCCATCCTTGGTTACCTTGATCTCAAGGTCCATCGGCACGACTTCGTACAGTTGCCCGATCCTTGCCGGACTACCACCTGCACTCCCAGACGACAACGCGAAGTACAGCACTGCGATCAGGACGACGATGCCGCTGCCGGCCATCGCCCAGACCCGTTGTCCCCGCTTTGTTCCGGTAAGCCATCCCGGGATTGCTGCAACGCTCATTTGTTCTCCGGATTTCCTCTATCGTTCGCTCAGGTACTTTGCATCAAGTTCATTCATCGTGCGCTCGATCGCGCCGGCGCGGTCCATGGCCCTGCCAAGGGCGCCGGCCGACGGGTCAATCCGCAACGTTCCAGTGTCGCGCAGGTACTGAAGTACCTGCGTCTGGAGGTTTGCCCGGGCGCGGTCGTAGGCATCCTGGGCATTGAGCAATGCCGACTGGGCATCGACCACGTCCAGCACCTGGGCCTCGCCCAGCGTGAACCGCTCGTTCGCCAGGTCCAGGCGCTTCTGGTTAAGCTCCACGCTGCGTTTCTGGATCTCAAGTGTGATCAGGGCCAGGCGAATCTGCCGCGAAATCTGGCGGACCTCGGAGATCACCTGCTCGCGCGACTGGATATAGGATCGCCGGGCACGCTCAAGCTGAATCAGCGCCCGCCGATAGGTATTACGCTCGCGCACCTGGTCGATCGGCCAATCTATCACTACGCCCGCCGAGTACTCCCACGAATCGGCGTTGTACTCGTAGATCGGGTCGTCGTTCATATTACCCACGGAGCCTCGCGCCGACAGTTCAACGTCCGGCAGCAAGCCGTTGCGGGCATTGCTCACCGCCCGCCGGGCATCATCGACACGGTCACGTGATGTCTGCAGATCCAGGCGATAGCGCAGCGCCAGGGCGACGGAATTATCGTCCTGAAGCTCAGGGATGTTCACTTCCAGCTCGATCGGGACAATCTCCAGGTCGGCCTCCACCGGCATGCCGATGGCGATCTTGAACGAATCCAGCGACGCCTGGTAGCTGTTGATTGAATCGATCAGGGCGTTTTCCGCGTTGAGCATGTTCTGGTGGGCACGCTGCACATCCAGGAACGACACTCGGTCACCGGCGTTGAACATGGCTAGCGAACGCTCGCTGAGCAGCTTGAGGTTCTCGTAGTTCTGTCGGCGGTTCTCGATCGACTGCTGCTGCGACACCAGTTGGAAGAAGCGCGAGGCGATATCGACCACGAAGCTGCGGCGGTAGTTCTCAAAGCTGCGCACCGCGTACACAAGCTGTCGCTCCGACTGTATCAGCGGCTCGAGGTTGACCATGCCGGCATTGCGCAACAGCGGGATACTGGCGCGGAGATTGGTCGAGGCGCTATCCCCATCGACGGCCGCGTCGCTCAAGGAATCAACCAGGGTCACCACCTGCTCGGCAACCAGTTCCCCGCCATAGGGTAGCTGCTGGCTGATACCCAGGGCATTGACCGCCCGGAGGGCGGAGGTGTAGCGACGATCCTGCCCGACGGGCGTTCGGTTCCGCCCGCCCTGCGATCCGGCATAGCCGAGTTCCGTGGTGGCAAACACGCGCGGCTCGAACAGGTGCCGCTGCAGCGTCACCTCCAACGCGGCCAGATACAGGTCCTCCATGCGATCCTGGTACTCGCGGGCGTGAGCCACGCCATACTCGATTGCCTTGAGAAGATCGAGGCTGAAATGCTCGACCCCCGGGGCCGGTGGCCCCATGCGCTCCCTGACGGCGCTGTACGTGGCATACGCCTCGGGAACGAAGTCCAGATTCTCATCCTCGGCAACGGGAACCTTGGGACCAAGCGGTTCAGGCAGAAACTCTGACTTGAGCGGCTCCAGCGCCGGCACCGAGCGCTTTACCACCGTTGTCTGCGGGATCGTCTCATACGCGCGCGTGGTCGGCTTGTCCGGCGTGGTTACCTCAGCGCGCACCTGTGGCTTATAGCCCAGCGTTTCCTGCTTGCGCTGCTCGACGATCCGGGCAACTTCGCGATCTGCATCGCGCAAGTGCCATTGTGAGCTACATCCAGCGATGGGAATGCCCGCTAACAAGAGCGCGCGCATCAAACGACTATGGTGCAAAGGACAGTTCCTCAAGTCTCATCCAATGAACGATCTCCCCAGCGGCACAGTGCTCCGTCACTCGCGCCAGGAGGCTTACCCTTTATACAGCGGAATTATTGATGTGTTGTTTTTCCCGATGACCGGAGCGCAAAACCCGCAGGAATTCGCAGGAAGACGACTGCTGCCACCTCGCCGAGTTAGCAGCATCACTGAGCTTCGGTTTCCTTCTCGGCAGCGGGCGCAGGTTCATCGACGACGTTGGCATCGGCCGGCGCTGCGGGCTCTGGCGTCTCAGCCACCTCACCCGCCGCTTCCCTGGGAGCAGCGCTCTCGGGGACCGGCGCTGGTGGAACCACCTGCGCGTCCGCAGGCTGCTGCTGCGGCTGTGCGGGAAATTCCTGCTCCTGCACCTGTGCGGGAGGAGACTGGGTTCGCGAGACCGACTCGGCGACCGATGAGATCACGCTCCAGCTATACAGCGACAATGCGACTGAGATCACCAGGGCGGCCAGCGCTGCGGCGGCCACGATCACCAGCGTGCTGCGAGTCCAGCGATTCTCCCGGCGGATGGCCCGCTCAAGTTCACCATCCCGGTTCACCAGATTGTCGCGCAGACGTTCCAGCACCATGGTGTTGGTCTGCGACTGCTGGGTCACCACCTGGATGGAGGTGCCCATGTTCTGGATCGTCTCTGAGATGATCTCGTCGTTCTTGTAGAGCGTCTCCACGCGATCGCGAAGTGTCTCGACGATCTCCTGCTGACTGCCGGAGGACTCGGAGATCTTGCGCAGCATCTCGGAGAGCTGCTTGTGTTGGGCGTTCTGGAAGGCTATCTGCTGATGCAGGACGCGAAGCGTTTCGCTCTGCACCCGGCCGGTGTCGGGGATGGACTGCAGAGCATGGGAGAGCTGCGAGAGGTAGGTAAGCAGCTCCTCATGGCGTGCGTTCTGATCGTCGAGGTACTGCCGCAGTGTGCTCATCATGGCGCTCATCGACGCCAGGCCATTCTGCAGCGTGGTGACATCCTCCTCGCGCCTGCCCCAGCCAAAGAAAGGACGTCGGGTGATGGCGGTGGTGGTTTCGGTCTCCCCGCGGAGCAATGGTAGCTCGTCGTCGGAGGAAAACCGCCGACGAAACCACTTCCCCAACTTCGAAAACAGGCCGCCGCTATCGCTCATGTATCTTCGCCAGAGCTACCACAAGTTAAGTTTGACAGCGTATTTACCCAACTCTACCATCGTCCCCCCATGGGTCAATACACCCGCCTGTTGCGTAGCCTTCTCGTGCTGGTGGCCATCTTTGTCGCACTGCTTTCCGGCGCGTGCGATCGCAGCGAAGAACCCAGCGCAAATTACCCTGCCGCCAGGCGATCCGACAAGCCCACTGTAGCCAGCCTGGTGCCGGCGGCCACCGAAATTCTCTTTGCCATGGGGCTGCAGGACCAGATCGTCGGAGTATCCAACTACGATCCGGACACACCCGAGCGCGAAGGGATCGCCCGCGTGGGCGACTACCTGACGGCCGACTGGGAACAGCTTACCACCATCCGTCCGCAGGTACTGGTGATCCACCGTCCCAAGGAGGAGATGGCCCCGGTTTTCCGTGAGCGCGCCAGTCGCCTCGGGATCACGCTGGTGGATCTGCATATTGACCGGCTGGAGGAGATCTACCCGGTGATCTCGAAGCTGGGTGAAGCCGCCGCGGCCGAGGAGGCGGCACAGCAGCTTATCGCCCGCATGCGCGGAGAGCTTGGGGAGATCCAGAAGCAGGTAGAGGGCCGGCCGCGCATCCGCACCCTCATCGTCCTGGACGAAACCGCAAAGTTCACCGTCGGCCCGCGCAACTTCCTGGACGACCTGCTCACGATCGCCGGCGGCGAGAACGTCGCGGCCGATCTGGAAAAGGACTACCCCACCATCGACCGTGAAAAGCTGCTGGCGCTCAACCCTGACGCCATCATCCAGCTTCTTCCCGGCGCGCCTGAGCAGGTGGTTACCTCCGCCCGGCGCTTCTGGGAAGGCCTGCCTCAGCTAAATGCAGTGGCAAACGGAAAGGTGTTCATCCACTCCGAGCCTCACCTGCTCTTGCCAGGCCCGCGAGTCACCGAGGTGGCGGCCATCATGGCGCGCGATCTTCATCCCTTGACCGCAACCAGCTCACCCACGACAAATAACCCCTGACGAAGGCCAAAATGAGCAAGTCGACCGCCAGAAGATTGCCTCGACCATGGGGCATCGAGACGCTCTTGATCCTGATTGCCACCTGTGCGATCGGATGGGCAGTCGTGGCGATTGCCTGCCTCATGGTGGGATCCACCGGCATAGGCTGGCCAAACGGGGATGTGCTTGAGCTGCGCATGGAGTGGACGCTGGTGGCGTCACTCGTGGGGGCTTCACTGGCGCTATCAGGAGTGACCTACCAGGCGGTTCTGCGAAACCCACTGGCCGACCCTTACCTGCTGGGCGTCAGCAGCGGCGCTTCGCTCGCGGTGTTCCTGTGGTCGATGACATCCGCCACGATACTGGCACATCTCTCCCAGCAGGCGGCGGCATTCATCGGCGGAGTCGCCACCCTGGCGATCGTGTTCAGCCTCTCGCATCGCCGCGGCAAACTTGAGCCGCTGACGCTCCTCCTGGTGGGCGTGATCGTCAATGCGATCAACGGCGCGTTTTTTCTCCTGCTGTTTCACCTGGGGGGACAGCAGGATATCGCGCGGGCATTTCGTTTCCTGGCCGGCGGGTTGCAGCAGGACCTGACGCCAGCGCAGGTATGGCTGGTGTGTGGTTCTTTCGTCATCTCGCTGGTGTCCCTGCTTGGAATGTCAGGACAGCTTAATATCAGCATGCTCAGCGAAGCCGAGGCACAGTCGCTGGGGGTGCGGATAGATCGCCTGCGCTGGGCGTCGATGGTCATCGCTTCACTGGCAACGGCGTCAGCCATGGCAATCAGCGGACCGATCGGCTTTGTGGGCCTGGTTTGCCCGCACCTGGGACGACTGCTGGTTGGCAATGACCAGAGACGCCTGCTGCCGGTGGCAGTGGCACTGGGAGCCGCCCTGCTGGCGATCGCGGATGCGGCGTCGCGCCGGCTCGGGCAGGTACCGGTGGGCGTACTAACCGGGTTCCTGGGCGGGCCGTTCTTCCTGTTTCTCCTGTGGCAGAACCGCAAGCGCGCGGAGGGCCAGCGATGAACGAGCTGCTAAGCGCCAGCAATCTGTCGTTTGCCTACAGCCAGACTCCGGTACTGAAGGACGTCTCGCTGAAGCTCTTCGCCGGGAAAGTACTGGCCCTGATCGGCCCAAATGGCTCAGGAAAATCAACACTGATCAAGTTGTTGTGCGGCCATCTGCATGGATCGGGCCAGATCATCATCAAGGACCGGCCGCTGCGAAGCTGGCGCAAACGGATGCTGGCGCGAACGGTCGCCTACCTGCCGCAGAGTCCCACCTACATCGACTCGGACCTGGTAAGCGATGTCCTGCGTCTTGGCCGGGCGTGCTACTGGAGCGCCTTTGGACTGGAGAGCGAGCAGGACCTGGCAGCTGTGGCTCGTGTATCGGCCCTGCTGGAGCTGGATGACCTGCTGGATCGGCGCATGGACGCACTCTCGGGCGGGCAGCGGCAGCGCGTGTTTGTCGGGCGCTGCCTCGTGCAGGAGCCGTCGATACTGTTCCTGGATGAACCGAACACCTACCTGGACCTGAAACACCAGGTAGACCTGCTGAAGCTGTTGCAGAAACTGGCCCACGAGCATGGCCTGGCGGTGCTGCTGGCGTCACATGACCTGAACCTGGCCGGGGCGTTTGCCGACGAACTGCTCCTTCTCAGCGACGGGCGGGTGGCGGCCCGCGGCGATGCCCAAACAGTGCTCAGGTCGGAGATAATTGGACCGGCTTACGGGTTGGAGATGGCGGAACTCAACGAGTCGAACTACCGTTTTCTGTTTCCTAAGCTTCAGGAACAACAGGAGGCAAACCAATGAAGGTCAGCGATATTCTCGAGCATTTCCTTTCAATCTCACCCTGGATCGATCGCAAGGACACTGTAGATCGCATCATCGATGGTGATGGAGACCTGGACGTTTCGCGCTGCCTTGTGACATGGATGCCCACGCGCGGGGCAATTGAGGAAGCGGCGCGCCGGGGCATTCGCCTGGTGATCTGCCATGAGCCTACCTTCTGGAATCATCGTGATATCCTTTCCGATGATCCCGCTGTCGTGGAAAAGCGCGCGCTTATCCAGAAGCATGGCATCAGCATCATCCGCAATCACGACTGCTGGGATCGCTTCCCCGAGATCGGCATCCCCTTCGCGTGGGCCAAGTTCCTGGGGATACCGGGCGCGCCGGTGCGGTTGGGGGCCGCGAACTACCAGCATCGCTACGACATAACACCGATCGAGGCAGGCCAGTTCGCCGAGCAGGTGGCTCGCGCCTGCGCAAGCATTGGCGAAGATCAGGTGCAGTTCACCGGCGATCCAAGCCAGAAGATCTCAAGGGTCGGTATCGGGACCGGCTGCTGCTGCAACATCCGAACCTTCATCGAGATGGGCTGTGACTGCTCAGTGGTCTGCGACGATGGAAGCTGCTACTGGTCCGAGATTCAGCGGGCCAAGGAGATCGGCCACCCGGTCATCCGCGTAAATCACGGGACCAGTGAAGAGCCGGGGATGGTGACGCTGACCAACTACATCAACACGCAGATGAAAGGCTTGTCGGCCGAGCATCTGCCACACGGCAGCACCTTCCGGCTAACGCGAGTTGCGTAATGCTCTCAGGCAGGTGGTATCGACGCCATCGGCAGCGCCATGGCGAAGTGGCATGATCGATGCGCCGAAAACCGCGCAAAAGAGAAAGCCACCTATCGGAGTCGAACCGATAACCACCGGTTTACAAAACCGGTGCTCTGCCAATTGAGCTAAGGTGGCGAACTGCCGGCATTTTGTCCTAAGCAGACGGGCTTTTGTCAACTGTCCGCGGGACAAGGGTAATGCCGAACTACATTAAGAGGTTACTGGACGATCTCGAGGATCTTGAACTCCATCGTCCCCCGCGGGGCCTTTACCTTGATCGTCTCGCCCACGCGTGCCTTCATCAGCGCCTCGCCCATGGGGCTGCTGGCCGACACCGGCAGGACGTCAGAGTCAGCCGAGGGAGGAACCGCCTCCCCCACCAGGCGCACGAGCTGCTCAGATTCATCGTCCAGGTCAAGCAGACGGACGGTATGCCCGAGGAACACCACATCCTCCGGCACATCGTCATTGGATACGACGGCTGCGTTCTTGAGCTTCTTGTTCAGTTCGGCGATCTCTCGCTCAACATTGCGGTTCTCTTCCTTGGCGAACTGATACTCGGCATTCTCCGAGAGATCGCCAAGGGCTGCAGCTTTCTGAATGCGCTCCTGCACCTCAATCTTGAGCTTGTAGAGCTCTTCCAGCTTTCGCTCCAACGACGCTTTTTCCTCTGCGCTGATGAACTGCATGTCGATCAATCCTCACTAAGATCCACCGCTGCTGTCGAGAAAAAACGAACCACCGCGCCGGAAGCGCGGTGGCTCAATCTTCACACTGATATTAGCCGGTTACCGGGCAGGGGCAATAGCGCGTACTGCCCCACGAGAGGCATTATGACATATCTCCCCTTCCGCGTCCACCCTGCCGGGGATCCAGCTACCATTTCTTGCGCCCTCCCGCGCGGCATGATATGTTTCAATACTTAAGGCAAAGACGACTAACTCGGCTTGACATCGCCAGTTACGAACTCTAGCTTACAATGACACTGTCTCTTGTTTACAGCTCAGGCGGCTATTAGCCAATTTCGCTCGCTCGGAGATTAGCTCAGATGGGAACCGGACCTGAAGTCAATGCGTCATCCACCATTGGTGGCGCCGGATCGGCTGTCGATACGGAGATCGGCAAGGCCATCCTTGACATGGGTCTTGCCACGCGCACCGAGATCGAGTTCTGTCGCGAACAGCAGAAGCAGTCTTCCGACCCCAATCAACGCAGCCTGACCGACCTGCTCATCGAGAACGCCTTCATCACTCCCAACCAGGCCAGGCGCATCCGCCAGGCGCTGGAGGAACGCAAGACGTCGCAGATCCCTGGCTTCCAGCTTTTGGGCAAGCTGGGAAAAGGCGCCATGGCCACCGTCTACAAGGCCCGCCAGATATCGCTGGACCGAATCGTGGCCATAAAGGTTCTCCCGCGAAAGATGTCGGAGAACCCTGAGTTCGTCGATCGCTTCTACAAGGAAGGAAAGGCGGCCGCCCGGCTCTCGCACAACAACATCGTGCAGGCGATCGACGTGGGTGTCTCCCCCGAGGGATATCACTACTTCGTCATGGAGTATATCGAGGGAAAGACCCTGTATGACCTCATGCAGGAGGGTCATTCCTTCTCCGAGGCCGAAGCGCTAGATATCGCCATCCAGATCGCCGAGGCCCTGGCTCACGCGCACCAGCGGCAGTTGATTCACCGCGACGTAAAGCCCAAGAACATCATCCTCACGCCCCAGGGTGTGGCGAAGCTGACTGACCTGGGTCTGGCGCGAGCGGCCGACGACAAGCTGGCGGCCGAGATGGAGGCCGGCAAGGCCTACGGCACCCCCTACTACATCAGCCCCGAGCAGATCCGCGGCGAGCTGGACATCGACTTCCGGGCCGACATCTATTCACTTGGCGCCACCCTGTATCACCTGGTCACCGGGCGTCCTCCGTTTGAAGGTGAAACGCCTGCCGCCGTGATGCACAAGCACCTCAAGCAGCCGCTGATCCCGGCCGACCATATCAATACGGCCCTGTCGGCCGGTATCGGCGAGGTGATCGACGTGGCGATGGCGAAGAAGCGCGAGGATCGCTACCAGTCCACCACCGACATGCTGGAGGACCTCAAGGCGATCCGCGCTGGCAACCCGCCGATCCATGCCCGCCGCAATGTAGACCTCGACGCCCTCGAGAAGGTCGAGGAAACCGGGCAGACGGTGGACGTGCCCCAGATCGTTATCGAAGAATCAGAGCCTGAAGTCGTCCGCCCACGGGCAAGTCGACGGCAGGAGACTGCCACACCGGACCTGCGCAATTCCAAGGTAATCGCCGCACTCATCGTGCTGGCTGTATCGCTGATCGTGAATGCGGTGCTGATCTACGTCATCCTTACAATGCCCGGACTCGCTTAGCACAAAATTAGCGATCACCAGCAACCCCATCGCTTTTTCGGTGCAACCGATTACTATCTGGCGCATTACTACTTTGGATGCTGCCTCTTAGTACACACAAAGTCGGATCGCTGGTGTTCGCTGCGGCCATCGCGGCCGTGGCGCTATCTTGGCATGATTTGCTGGCACAGGCCCCGGTCGAGGCTCAGCAGGTCGATGCAAAGTCCGCGGCACGGAAGAAGGCCGAGGAACTGATCGCCAGCGGAGCCAAGTATCTCCTGGCGCTGCAACAGGAAGATGGGGCGTTTGTTCCTGAGCGGGCTCCGGTTGGGATGAACGCACTGGTACTAAAGGCACTGGTGCAGGCCCCGGGTATCGGGTACGAGCATCCGGCCGTTCAGAAGGGATACCAGAAGCTGCTGGCCTTCCAGCTTGATTCGGGCGGCATCTACCGAAACTCACTGGCCAACTACAACACCGCGATCGCCATCTCCGCCCTGGCGTCGGCCAACGATCCAGAGTTTGTGCCGGCGATCAGGAAGGCAACCGCCTACCTCAAGTCGCTGCAGTGGAATGATGCGATCGAAGGCCCCAACGGGGAGAAGATCGACGAGAATCACCCGTGGTTCGGCGGGTTTGGCTATGGCGGGCAGTCTCGCGGGCCAGGCCGGCCCGACCTGAGCAACACCCACATGGCCATTGAGGCCATGCATGAGGCCGGACTATCGCAGGATGATCCGGCGTACCAGAACGCGCTAAAGTTCATCACGCGTCTGCAGAACTCTTCCGAGACCAACGATCAGCCGTGGGCAGGTGACGATGGCGGGTTCATCTACGGCCCCTCGGCCGACGGCACAGGAGAGTCGCCGGCCGGCGAATATATCGGCGCCGACGGCAAGCGGATGCTGCGCTCCTACGGCTCCATGACGTACGCAGGCCTGAAGTCGATGATCTATGCCGGGCTTTCAAAGGATGACCCGCGCGTGAAGGCGGCCTGGAACTGGATCCGCAATAACTGGACGCTCGACGAGAACCCCGGCATGAAGCTGGGTCACCCTGACAACGCCCAGTATGGCATGTATTACTACTACCACACACTCAGCAAGGCCCTGAATGCGTATGGTGAGCCGGTGATACAAGATGCCAACGGCGTCAGCCATGACTGGCGTTTGGAACTGATTGACAAACTTGGTAATCTCCAAAGGGAAGATGGGAGCTGGGTGGGTGAACGCCGGTGGATGGAGGATAACCCGATCCTCGTCACCAGCTATGCCCTGCTGGCGCTGGAAGAGGCGATCGAGTCGCTCGACTCACAATAGAAGACGGATTTCAAGCTAAGTCCACCCGGAGTCAACAGGCTACCTCCTCCTGTTGCCTCCATATAAGGGCGGTCCCCCAACGGGCCGCCCTTTCCCTCTTTACTACCCTTTCTTCAGACATGGCAACGTCAAAAACGATGTGGCCCGGTCCCCGGTTCGGGATTGTCGAACAGCTTGGGCGGCTTGGGGTGCAGTATCTTCTCGATCATCCAGTGCGGCGCCAGTCCGCCCAACGCGCACAGCAGCCCCCCGCCAGCGAGAAAGACGCCGATACTGCCGACCAGGAAAGCACCACTGGGCGGCCGCCGGTAATATCGTGAATAGGTCATTTGTGCGCGCCGCTCGGCCGCATCGCGATGCAACTCGATTGCATGCACGAATGTGTGATAGCTGGCGATAAGCAGCCCGGCCGCCACGGCCAGGAGAACGCCACGAGAAATGAGATTGCGCCAGAAGTCACTCACGCCGTAAATCTATGTCGGCCGCTACCGCGGGTAAACTGAAATGTTCCAGTCGGAGCAAGCGGTACCAGGGCCATCAGTCATTTGTCCGCTCGCGGATCTGCTGGAGATACGGTATACGGTTGTCACCATGAGAATGATCTGTGTATTGGCTGCGGTGGTGGTGATTTCCCTGGTCAGCGGATGCCAGAAGGAGATTAAGGAAGTGCAGTTGGATACTCCTGCTGGCCTTGAGGCCCAGCAGGTCAGTGCCTGATGCTGAATCGCTGGAACTCTCCAGTTGCGGGAGAGTCGATTGTCTTCACCTCTGAGATGTAGTCGCCCATATGCTCGTTGATTGAGTTGAGCAGTCCCGTGCACTCATTCTCTGGGCCCTCGATCACCAGTTCCACCCTGCCATCTGGCAGGTTGCGGACGTAACCGGTGACGTCGTAACTTTGCGCGATGTTCATCGTGGTGTAACGGAACCCCACACCCTGCACCCGGCCACTGAAATAGCACGTTTTCCTGCGCATGGAACTCATCCGCTTCAATCTATTCACCGAAGGGGTTGGCGCGAAGATACATACCCTGCCGGAAAAGGGTAGAATGAAGGGCATGAGGTCTTCAATTACGGTTTTCGAGGAGCAGTTCCTGGAGATGCGGGAACGCTGCCTCTCACTGGCGGCCGATCTCGATCGCATCGGCCGAAGTGACGGTGGCTGGGAAGCGATCGCGGATGACCCGCGCGTAACGCAGTTGCGCCAGGCGATAGCCATTCTCTCGGAATCTTCGCCGGAGCGGGCCAGGCGCGTACTGGAAGTTTTCAGTGACCAGACCACCGACATCAAGTGAGGGAGCAAATGCTGATCGAGCCGCATATTCACATGGT
>JAKORQ010000044.1 GCA_029777755.1 Planctomycetota bacterium | reverse complement strand
GGTGTTCGAGGACTAGTGGTCACAGTTCATGCTTCGCATGACCAACCACGGGTTGATCGCCGCCAAGGCGCTCAAGATCACCGTGCCGCAGAGCGACTTCTATGAGGTGGAAGTGCTCGTAAGTGACCTTGGCGATATCCCCGCCAAGACAACCATCGAGATTCCATGCCGCATCCGCGCCAAGACCGGCACGCTCGAGTATCAGCGCACCATCGCCCGGGCGCAGTCGCTGATGCGACAGGGCGACCTGGCCGGCGCCGAGGCGCTGCTCAAGGCGCAGGGCTGCAATGTTGATTCTGGTATCCCGTGCATGCCGAAGCTGCCGATCGAGGCGGCGTGGATGTGGGTTTGCGTGGATGGCAACTGGGAGCGTGCCAAGTTCGACCTGGCGCCTGTGTGTGCCGCCAAGAGTGTCTACGATTGCCTCCAGCAGGTATCGGACAGCGCGGCCAAGGCGTTCTCCAACTCGGATCTGCGCGACGCCCCGTGCGCGCTGGTAAGCGCATTCCTGCAATGCGCGGCCGAGGACATCGACGATTGCACTAAGGCGATGATCAAGGCGACCTGCGAAGGGATCATGGGCGCGGTCGTCGGTGCCACAACCGGCGGATGGGCAGGAGCCGCCAAGGGATTGGCCAGCGGCCTGCTTGGTGCGGCCGGCAACCTGCTTAGCTGCCTGTGCAACTCCCTCAACAGTATCGATTGGGACATCGGTGACGTGACGGAGACCGATCCGTCATTCGGCGGCCTTGGCGGATGGGGATTGAACACCGGCCGTATGCCTGAGTTTCCCTTCACTTCGCCGTTTGGCGGGACGTTTGGCTTTGGCGAGTGCGGGCCATACCCACAGGGTATGGCGATCCCATCGTCGACGGGCGAGGGGGTGTGCGCACGCGTTCGACTGCAGATCGAGCAACAGGCCGTGCTGACGCGAACCGGGTTCGCCGGCACATTCCAGCTTGAGAATGAAACCGTTGGCACGACGCTGGAGGGGATTCGCGTCGATATCGACATCCGCGACCTGCAGGGCAATCCCGCCAACCATCTGTTTGGCTATCGCGATCCTGAAGTCGATGGCATGGGTAATGTCTCCGGCAGCGGCGTCCTCGCCGGCGGCCAGGTGGGCACCGCCCGCTGGCTGTTCGTGCCGACGCGCGATGCCGCTCCACAGGTGGCGACCGGCTACAGCATCGGCGGCACGCTGCGCTACATCGAAAATGGCCAGGAGGTGGTCGTGCCGCTATTGCCGGCGACGATCAGTGTCTATCCTGATCCGCAGTTGTCGCTGGATTACTTCCTCCAGAAGGATGTCTACTCGGATGATCCATTCACGGAGGAAGTAGAGCCGGCGGTGCCTTTCGTGCTTGGCCTGCTGGTGTCCAACACGGGGGCGGATAACGCCCGCAACTTCTCCATTGCCAGCGGCCAGCCGAAGATCATCGAGAATGAGAAGGGGCTGCTGATCGACTTCAAGATCATCGGCACGCAGGTTGGCACGCAGGAGAAGAACCCGTCACTGACCGCGAACTTCGGTACCATCAGCGCCGGTGGATTTGACTCGGCCGTGTGGTACATGACCTCCACCCTGCAGGGCAATTTCATCGAGTACGACGCGTCATTCACGCATGTGGATGATTTTGGCAATGCAAGGACATCGCTGATCGACCGCGTGACGTTCCATGAACTGATCCATGCGCTCAAGGTAGATGCGTCCGGCTATGCTGATGATGGCCGATTCGACTTCCTCGCCAATGACGTGGACGATCCGGATGACCTGCCGGACGTGCTTTACCTGAGCACGGGCGAGAAGTTCCATGTGTCGGCCGTCACCGATGCCGTCGCCTCGGCGAGCGTTACACCCAGGCGGCTGACCGTCGAGGTGACTTCCAGTGCCATCAGCGGGTGGTCGTACATTGCGCTGCCTGATCCCGGCGAGGGGTTTGTGCTCAAGGAAGTGATCCGGTCTGACGGGCTGCGCCTGCAAGTCGGCCACCAGGCATGGAGAACCGATCGCGTGTTCGGCGTGGATGCCAAGTGCGTCTGGGAGAGCAGGCTGCACATCCTCGACCTGGATAGCACCGGCAGCTACACGCTGGTCTATGCCAAGCCAGACGAAGTGCCCCCGACAGTCACGCAGATCGGGCCAATATCGCCGGATCCGCGTACCACGCCGATCGACTCGATTGACATCAAGGTCAGCGAGGTGC
>JAKORQ010000473.1 GCA_029777755.1 Planctomycetota bacterium | reverse complement strand
CGCGGTGTGCCCTGCCGCGCATCAACAACCACCCGGCAATGCTTAAACGCGCGCCCGTCTCCACTTACAACAACGATCTCGGCGGAGAAACATTGCGATGAACCTGTTACCAGGCCACCAATCGCCACAACTTTCTCCTGCGTAAGCGTTTCGGAGAGCCAGGCGATGTTCGCCGGGTCATCGACATGACTTTCCCGGTCGGAAATGATGGCAGACACATCCGCTTCATCAAGTCCTGGAAGGCACAGCAGCACCTCCGCCGGGGCACGATTCACGTTCACGAGCGCAACCGTGGGTTGCTCGTCATCCTGTCCCGGGCCCTGGCCCTGCGACTGGCCGGCATAGATGCGCGGAAAGACCTGCGTGAACTCGTCCAGTGTTAGCCCCACCTCAAAGCGATACTCGAATACGTTGGCAAACGGGCGCTCGGCGGCGGTGCGATTGGCGATCTCCTCCGCCCGTGATTCGCCGAGCACTTCCTCCAGCATGGTGCGCAGGTTGTTGGTGTCCTGGGCGTTGATATTGATCCGCGAACCGCCATCGGGGCCCGCACCCGATGAGCCATCCTGGTTCGAGCTGGCCGCCTGCAGTCCCCATGCGGTGACAAAGGGGGCAATGCCGCGGTTGGCCTGGTTGATCACCGCTGAAAGCCCGACATCCTCCGCTTCATGGGGATCGATCACGCCGTTACGATTGCTGTCATAGCCAAACAGCAGGTCGGTCGTGATGTCCCTCACCAGCAGCAGCTCCTCGACCGATTCAAACGGACCATTTTTGGTGCGATACGGGTCAGGCAGCGTCAGGTAATACTCATCCTCCGCGCCCTGGCTGCTCACGGTGCTGTCCGAGTCGCGCCAGTCGATGATGGCATCCGCGATGTTCTCGGTCATCCCCGGCAGCTCCAATAGCATGTCGCGGGTGGCGGTGTTGATGTCGATGCGGGCGCTCTCATCGATCAGGCCGAAATCGAACTCGCCATCATCGTCATAGTTGGGACGGATGATCCATACGAAGCAGTCGCCGATGGGGATCGCCTCCAGTTCGTAATCTTCCGATGCCCCCGGGTCCTGGATCTCCTCCGCCACCAGCGCCAGCACGTACTTTTCCGCCCCCGCCATCGCGGCCTCGACCTTCGCCAGTGACATCCGGTTGGCAATTGCGCCCGCCTCGATGCGAACCGCGTTGGACATGATCAGCACCAGCCCGGCCAGCGCCACCACGATCCACATGGCAACGATCAGTGCCACGCCGCGCCGCCGGCCGGCAGGTTGTGCGAGGGTCGCTGGACCGCGCTTCATGACGCCTCCTCGCTCTCCTGTGAGGAAGCGTTGCCGCAGCGAAGCTGGATGAAGCGATCGCAGCGCAGGATGCGCGTCCTGCCATCGCTGGGGATGAACTCCATGACCAGGCGGACGGCGGTGGGCAGCGTGTTCTCGGCGGTGGTGG
>JAKORQ010000472.1 GCA_029777755.1 Planctomycetota bacterium | reverse complement strand
GCTCACCCACTAGGCGGATGGTTCGCCAGTACGTGGAAGGGAAGAAGGCCTGGATCGCGGCGTACAAGCAGACCAAGAGCATCCACCGTGCGGATGTGCAGTCCGGCTTCCAGATATTCCCTGACAGTATCAATTACCCCATCAAGCAGCGCCTCGACTGGATGGAGGAGCGCAAACTAAGTCTGTTCCGGGAGTGAACCGGGTCGCACGAGAAATGTGATGCCCGCCACTTGAGGAAGGGCCGGCCATTGCGGCTGTTCCGGGGCGACCTAAGATACGATAATTCACCGGGGAGGAGCTACTGAAAGGGGTATTCTGTGCGCAGTAGGTCCTGCCGAGGGGCGTTTTCTGTCATTGAGACACTGGAGAAGCGTGTTCACCTGGCGGCACACCTGACGCCCGACTTCATCACCTATCGCATCGCCACCGGCAAGGTGATGATGGACACCAACGACGATTACGCCATCGATCGCAGGTGGTTCGCCGGCCAGGCAGGTGACCAGATCACGGCCGGCGACTTCGATGGGAACACCGTCGATGACATCGCCACCTATCGCGATGGCCTGTGGTCGATCGATCTCAACAGTGATGGCGGCATCGACCGGCAGATAGCCTATGGCGATGGTGAGCAGATCCCGCTTATGGGTGATGTGAACGGCGACGGCTTCGCCGACCTGATCATATATAACCGCAGGACCGGCGTGTGGGTGATCGACAGTACACGCGATGGCGTGCCCGATGCTGGTGAGTTCCCGTTCTTCCTTTTTGGCGGACAGGCAGGTGATGCGCCGCTGCTGGGGGACCTTGATGGAGATGGCAGGGACGAGCCGATCATCTATCGCAACGGCACGTGGATGACCGATCCAAACCGGGACGGCAAGGCGGACCAGACTTTCACGATCAGCAATGTTCCTGTCGGCCGGCCTGTACTCGTGAACTGGGGGACCGACTATCGCACCCGCGCCGGCGTGGTGGTTGATGGGCATTGGTACATTGACAGTGATGATGACCGTTTCGCCGATGTCAGCTTCCGGTATGGCTATGGCAGCGAGATTCCCCTGACCGGGTTTTTCAACACGGCCAACTCCATCTTCGTCCAGGAAGGAGCGCAGGGGACCGGCGGCGTGTACGATCCGCTGGGCAGCATCAGCGAAGCGGTGGCAGGACACCGGCCCGGGCAGATCATCCGCGTGGCGGCCGGCGTCTATCGCCAGAACATCGTCGCCTTCCGGAAGGATGACATGTCGATCCTGGGCGCGGGGATGAACGCCACTTACATCTCACCTGGCAGCGGCGATGGCCTGGTGGTGATTCTGGGCAGCAACACATGGCTGAACAACCTGCATTTCTCCGGCGGCGGCAGGGGGCTTATCAGCCTTGGCGGCGACATCCACGCCCGCTACATCAGCACTGTTGGCGTAAGGGATGATGGCATGGTCGCCAACGACTCGGGTGAGCCGGAGGTCCGTGCCAGCCGGCTGGACATATCCTATTCCAACTTCAACTCATCCCAGCGTGGCTATGGCATGTGGCTACAGGGCCATACCGATGCCAAGATCTGGAAGACCACCTTCAACAACAACGGCACTGACCCGAGCCTCGTCCCCAATGGCAATGATGCACGTGGGCTGGTGGTTTCCGAGAACGCCTCGGCCGTGGTCCGCCAGAGCATGTTCGACGGCAACTTCAACACCGGCCTGGCGGCGCTGGAGAACAGTACCCTGTTCATGCGACGCAGCGTGGTGCGCTACAACAGGGAAGGCAACGGGGCGATGTTCCTTGGTAATGCCAACGTGGACCTGGAGCGCAATCGCTTCGATGACAACGGGCTGATTCGCGACCCCAATGACCTGAGCAGGGGGCGCAACGGTATCGAGTTCTACAGGGACTACCGCGGCCAGGCGCGGGTGGTGAACAACACCTTCGTCGGAAACACCGGTTTCGGCATCTTCATGGCCAATGGGGATGGCCTTGAGATCCGGGAGAACCTGTTCGACAACAACTGGTGCGGCATGGGGCTGGAAGGCCTGGGCGACCGAAGCATCTCGGCCACGATCCAGGGCAACACTTTCCGCGTTCCGGAAACCGCAACTTACGAGACGGGCATCTTCATATACGGGCCCAACGCCCACGTGAAACTGGGCGGCTCGGCCGGCGCACAGAAGAACAGCTTCACAAACTTCGGCTGGCAGAGAGCGATCGTCTTGAGCCCGTTCTCCGAGTCCGGCGAGTACATCGGATACCCCGATGTGCCCCTGAAGGAGTCGGACAACACATTCGTAAATTCTCCTGACCCGATACGGTATGTGGAGGTGTTTTAGAGCTGCTTTACCAAAAGTGGAGCGGGCGGTCCTCCGCCCGCGGGAGCTTGGGCGATCCTCGGCGGGCATGCGCGTTCACAGCCACTGAAACCGGAGATTTTACATTTGAGAACCCATTATTACCACGAAGCAACGACGCAACTGAGCAATTGTTGACCTCTTGATGCCGGTCAATGTGAATGCTACTGGACGGACTTCTGCTGATCCGAGAGAACAAGCCGCTCCACTTGCCCCCAAGATCACGCTATCAGGAGCAGTCCAGGCGGCACTGCTCTACTGTTTCTGTCCACCCCCGTGCCTTGAGGTCCAACCCGCCGGGTTTGCAGGGCATTTGCCATTGTCTATAATCCGCCCCCGGCGGGCTGGCGTCTGCAAACGCTGGCCTTACATAACTTTGGACGCCTAACAACGTGACGCTTCAGCAACAGAAGACCATCGGCAAAGAGGTCAAGCTGCGTGGCCCGGGGTTATTTACCGGGGAGATCGCCGAGCTTGTTCTCGAGCCGGCCGAGGCCAACGCCGGCATTACGTTCATTCGTGAACAGGATGGACGGCGCGCCCCCATACCTGCGACGGTCCACCACGTGCTGAAGCGACCCCGCCGAACCTGCCTCCACAATGGCACGCTCTGCGTGGAGACGGTCGAGCACCTGATGTCCGCTCTCCATGGCATGGGCATCAATAACCTGACCATCACCGTTCGCGGGGGAAACTCCGGCGAGCTGCCCATGGGGGATGGGTCGGCCAACATCTTCTGCGACGCCATCGAGGATGCCGGGATTGTCGAGCAGGCGGCTCCCGTCGAGCCGCTGGTCATCCGCAAGCCGATACACATAAGCGACGGTCGGGCGTCGATCGCCGCGCTTCCCGGACCGCTGGATCACCTGGAGGTGATCTACGACTTCGAGGCGCCGCTGCCGATCGGGCACCAGATTTTCGCCTTCCACCTGGGAGAGGGGAATTTTACCGAGGACGTGGCTCCGGCACGGACATTCGTGTTCGAGCACGAGGCCCACGAGCTGCGTTCCCGCGGTATGGGGCTGCACCTGACGCCCAAGGATCTGCTGGTGCTCTCGGAGCGTGGGCCGGTGGAGAATCGTTACCGCTTCACCGACGAATGCGCCAGGCACAAGACGCTGGACCTGATCGGCGATATCTACCTGGCCGGCCGGCCGATCCGCGGGCGGATCGTTGCCCACCGCTCCGGGCATAACCTCAACCACCAGCTCGTACGCAAGCTGCTGGAGCAGGATGAAGTAGAGAAGCGGCAACTGCTGGTCCATCGCGATGCGGTGATGGATATCCGCCAGATCCAGCGCATCCTGCCGCACCGGTACCCGATGCTGCTGGTCGATCGCGTGGTGGAGATCCAGGGGGACCAGCGCGCCACCGGCATCAAGAATGTCACGTTCAACGACATCTTCTTCCAGGGACACTATCCCGGTACGCCGATCATGCCGGGTGTGCTGATCGTCGAGGCGATGGCCCAGCTCGGGGGCCTGCTGCTGTCGCGCAAGCTCGCCAACACAGGGAGGCTGCCTGTGATGCTCTCCATGGACAAGGTGAAGTGGCGTCACCCGGTGGTTCCCGGCGACCAGTTGATTCTCCAGGCCGACTGCGTGCGCTCCAAGGCCCGCACCGGCCATGTGCGCTGCAAGGCGTTCGTGGCGGACAAGCTGGCGGCCGAGGCGGAGCTGAAGTTCATGCTGGTGGACGCCGAGCCGCCGCAGGAGTAGCCGAACTTCGCCGCCGTATGCCGCGCCTGGAAAGGTGTCGGACCTGCCCGTCTTATCATTCGCTCGCATTTCCTTTATGATCCGGTCGCAATGAGTGAGATCACCGCTGTTGGCGTAATCGGTTGCGGGCGCATGGGCAAGCTGCATGCACGTGTCTATTCGCAGATGCCCAATGTCCGGCTCGTGGGGGTCTATGACACGTTCGCCGCCAATGCCCGTGCCGTGGCGGAGCAGTTCAAGTGTCGCGTCTTCGACTCTGTCGAGGATCTCGCGAAGGAAGTGCAGGCGGTTACGATCGCCACTCCGACGGAGAATCACCTGGCGGTGGCCTCGATCTGCATGAACGCTGGCGTCTCCTGCCTGATCGAGAAGCCGCTGGCGCGCAGCATCGCTGAATGCCGTGAGCTGGTCTGCCTCGCGAAGAAGCACAACGTCACGCTCCAGGTGGGGCACGTGGAGCGTTTCAACCCGGCCATCCGCGCCCTGGCGAAGCTGAATGTCGAGCCGCGCTTCGTCGAGACGGTTCGCGTCAGCCCGCTGACGTTCCGCTCGATCGATGTAGGCGTGGTGCTGGATGTGATGATCCACGACATCGACATCGTGCTTTCACTGGTGAAGTCGCCGGTGAAGGATGTGCAGGCCAGCGGCGTGAGTGTGATCGGCACGTCTGAGGATGTCTGCAATGCCCGCGTGATCTTCGAGAATGGGTGTGTGGCCAATTTGACCGGTTCGCGCATGGCGTACAAGGTGGATCGACGCCTGCGGGTGGCCACCACCGACGCATGGATCGCCATCGATTACGCCAAGAAGCAGGGAATCGTTTGGCGGCGCAGCGACAATGTCGACGCCATCCGCGAGACGGTTGCCAAGGTCCGCGCCGGTGAGATCACCGACCCGACCAAGCTTAATTATTCCGAGCTGCTGAAGCGTGAGCCACTTAATATAGATGACGTCGAGCCGCTGCGTGCCGAGCAGGATGCGTTCATCGAGGCGGTGACGACCGGGTCGCGCCCGATCGTCAGCGGTGAGGATGGCATGGCCGCGGTTGAACTGGCCGAGCGCATCGTCAAGGCGATGGGCCCGACCGCAATTTAGCTTAAGCAAAAGTCCGGGAAGGACATGAAACCGCTAGTTCAGGAAGCAGGGATGCGATTCCGGGTGCTCGCGACGCGGGCGCTCGCCCGTCTGGGTCTTACCGAGGAGTCTTTCCTCATCCTGCCGGCCGTTTTGATCGGGGTGATCGCTGCCGGCGCGGCGGTGGTTTTCCACGAGCTGATCGTCCTGCTTCGCGAGTACCTCTATGGCCATCGCGACCCCGGCTACCTGTATGGTGAGGGGATATGGCTGCTGATGTGCTGGCCGGCCGCCGGCGGACTGCTGGTGGGCATCCTCACCCGCCTGATCGGGGGCGGTGGCCACAGCGTTCCAGACATCATCGAATCGGTGGTGAAGACGCAGGGGTTCATCCCCCCGCAGCTTGCCATACCCAAGATCCTCACTGCCAGCGCCACCATCGGGTCAGGCGGGTCGGCCGGCGCAGAGGCACCCATCCTCCAGGTTGGGTCGGCCATCGCCTCGGGAGTGGGGCAGCTTTTCCGCATCGCCCGTCACCATATGCCCATTCTGGTGGGATGCGGCACGGCCGCCGGCATCAGCGCGGTGTTCAATGCGCCAATTGGCGGCGTTCTGTTCACGCTGGAAGTGATCCTCCAGGATTTTTCCATCCGCACCTTCACGCCGCTAATGATCAGCAGCGTGATCGCCAACGTCACCACCAGGATGATCATGCAGGATTACCTGCAGAAGCAGTACAGCGCCCTTTTCTCGGTGCCGCCGGAGGTTTCCGCGGGATTCGGGCAGGGCGGTATGCTCACCTGGCCGCAGCTTCCCAACTTTGCCATCCTGGGGATCGTCTGCGGAGTCGTGGCGGTGGCGGTTACCCGCATGATGATCTCCATGGAGCGCAGTGCCGGGAGATGGCGCATCTCTCCGATCGTTCGCCCGGCCATCGGCGGCCTGGCGGTGGGCATCATGGGAGTCTGCTGGGTACTGCTGGGCAGGCTGATGCTGGGAACGGCCAAGCCGTTCTCCTTTGAGCACTATCCCATGCCGGCGTTCTTTGGCGATGGCTATGGTGTCATCCAGCAGTTACTGGCTCCCTCGCAATACGAGACGGCCAGCCCGATGCTGGTGCTGCTCATGGTGGTGTTGCTGTGCGGCATAAAGGCGGTGGCCACCTGCCTGACGCTGGCGACCGGCGGATCGGGTGGAATGATCGCGCCTTCGCTGTTCCTGGGGGCGACTACCGGCGCTGCCCTGGGCCTGGTTCTACAGAAGCTCTCGATCTTTGCAGCGGTTTTCCCGTCAAGCTACGCCCTGGTGGGGATGGGAGCGTTGCTGGGGGCGATGGTCCATGCGCCGCTGGCGGCCATCCTGATCCTAATGGAGCTTACCAGCGATCACCGCATCATCATGCCGGCCATGCTGGCGACCATCGTGGCGGTGGGCACAGCGCGCTTCATCTTCCGAGAGTCGATCTATACCTTCACGTTGCGCGAGCATGGTGTGCATCTTGGCACGGTGCGCGATTCGGGGTTGCTGCGCAGGCTGAGCATCGAGCAGATCGGGCTGGAGCCGGCTCTGCTGATCCCCAGGAACATGCCGTTCCGCCGCGTGCTGGAGCTGATGGGCGAGAACATCCGCGACGCCGCCGTCGTGGGCGACGACGATATGTATGTCGGCATGCTCCGCCGGCAGGACATCGAGACGGCAATCCTTCAGCCGGATTCCATACCGCTGCTGGTGGCCGGCGAACTGACGCGAACATCGGTACCGCTGCTCTCCAGCGTCGACGACCTTGGCCGGGCGATGGAAGCTTTCGCCCGCTCCAATGTCGATACGCTGGCGGTGGCATTGCCTGAAGCACCGGGAAAAGTCGTGGGGGTGATCTCGCAGAACTTCCTGGTTCGCCGCTATCAGGAGATCGTCGACGAGGCCCGCTGAGCCTCACGCGATGCTCTTACGGGACAGTCGCGCCAGCAGCATCACCAGTATCGCCCCGATCACCAGCAAGCCGGCCGCGGCGTATATCGCCGGCCCGTACCCGCCGGCATATTCCACCAGATAGGCTCCCAGAGGCGGGCCGCTGATGGCCGCCGCGCTCCAGGCGGCGAGCGCTGCCCCATAGATCGGCCCGGTGCTGCGCCCGCCGAACAGGTCGGCGATATATGCGGGTGTGAGGGCAAATCCGCCGCCGTAACAACTGATGATCAGCATCAAGGCGAGGAAGAATACCGCTCCCTGGACCGATGGCAGCGCAGAGAACAGCGCCACCTGGATGGCGAGCATCGCCAGGAAGGTCGCCGGCCGGCCGATGAAGTCAGACAGGCTCGACCAGCCAAGTCGGCCAGCGGCGTTGAATATCGCCAGCGTCGGCACGACTGCCAGCAGGGCCGATCCCGATAGCCCGCCAAGATCCTGCGCCATCGGCTTGGCCAGTGCGATCAGCATGATCCCCACGGCGATGTTCACATAGAACACGCTCCAGAGCAGCCAGAATCGCGCCGTCGCCAGCGCGGATGACACAGGGACGATCCTTGCATCTGCATCGGGCGTGGCCGACTTCGCTGGTGCGGGGTTAAAGCCTTCCGGCGGAAGTCGCATCACCATCCCTGCAACCACGATCAGGGGAAGATAGACCCCGGCCAGCGTGTAGAACGTTGCGACACACCCCATCGCAGGAAGCAGACGCTCGGCGATCTGGCTGGCGACCAGTGCCCCTGCGCCAAATCCGCAGACGGCCATTCCCGTCGCCAGGCCGCGCTTGTCGGGAAACCACCGCAGCAGCGTGGCGACTGGCGGGGCGTAACCCATGCCCAGCCCCATGCCGCCGATCAGCCCGAACCCGACGTACAGCAGCGGCAGCGATTGCCAGCGGCAGGCAGCGCCGGCCGACATCAGCCCGGCCGAGTAGAGCACCCCCGCAATCACCACTGAACGCCTTGGCCCCAGTTGCTGCATCAGCGTTGCGCCGAACGCGGCCGTCAGCCCCAGGCTGGCGATCGCCACCGAGAATGCCCAGGTTATCTGCGGCTTGTGCCAGCCGGCCAGTGTGCCGATCGGCTCCACGAAGACGCTCCAGGCGTAGACGCTGCCCAGGCACAAGTGAGCGACCACGGCCGCCATTGCAATGATCCAACGCACACCTGGCCGGGGTTGTGGCGCGACCCGGGCAGATTCGCGCGAGAGTGTGGCGGTGTCGGTGCTCACGAAAGTCCCACAATGTTGCCGCTTTCGTCGATGTCGATGATCTCGGCGGCCGGTTGCTTGGGCAGGCCGGGCATGGTCATGATGTCTCCCGTGATCACCACGACAAAACCAGCGCCGGCCGCCAGGCGCACCTCGCGGATCGGCACGTCGAAGTTCTTTGGCCGGCCGCGCAGAGCCGGGTCAGTCGAAAAGGAGTACTGCGTCTTGGCGATGCAGACCGGCAGGCTTCCGTACCCGGCTTCCTCAAGTTCCTTGAAGCGATTGCGAATCTTCTGGTCGGCCATGATGTCGTTGGCGCCATAGATCCGCCGGGCGACAGTGCGAACCTTCTCCCACAGCGTGAGATTGTCGGGATAGGTG
>JAKORQ010000471.1 GCA_029777755.1 Planctomycetota bacterium | reverse complement strand
GGTTCCGGAGCTTTGGTGGGCGTTGATTCGCGAAGGCTTTTAGGCCGGGCTGATTCTTCGCCCGGCAACTCCGCCGACGCTTCTTCGCGGTTAGTGTGAGGCTGGTCGCGCTCGCCCCTGGGCGCCTGCATCGGCTTGTCGCCAGTGAGTGATTGCAGGGCAGTGGCATCCGCCGACCCGGTAAGTTCGCCAAACCCGCTTGCCACCAACGGGGGCATCTTTTCAGGGGCGATGGTCGGCGGGATGATCAGCTCAGGCTCGATCTCCTTCAGCGACTCCAGGTCATCCTCATTTGCCCGCGGTGGATCCTCCGGCAGATCCTTTAACTCCGGCCTGGGCAGTTCAAGGGCAAGCTGTGGCCCCGATGCCGAGTCCACCAGCACCCGTGAACGGATCGGCACGGTATTTTCCCGTCCTTCCGGGAGGATGTCGCTGGCCGCGTGCCTGCACATATGCAGCACCGATCCATGCAGCAGCAGGGACACCACAAGCGCAACGGTGCTGGAGTGATCGGTAAGCCGCATCTGGCCAGAGATTGTATCGCCGAACTAGCCGCGGGAGGGGGAAGCGGCGGCCTGGATGTCGGGGCGGAAATGCTGCCTCAATGCGTCCATGGCGCCGGCGACATCGTTGGCTACCACATATCCCTGTCGCGCTTTTGCCTTGGCGAACCCACCTTCTATCATCTTCTCAAAGAAATCGACCAGCGGAGTGTAAAATCCGGCGACATTCAGCAGGATCACCGGCTTGGCATGGCACTTGAGCAGTCGGCCGACGATGATCTCCGATACCTCTTCCAGCGTGCCGAATCCGCCGGGAAGCGCGATGAAGCCATCTGCCATCTCCTCCATGCGCGCCTTGCGCGAGCGCATGTCGGGCGTGATGATCAACTGTGCGCAGCGGTTATCCGCGAACCCCTTATCAACGAATAGCTGCGGCGTGATGCCGATCACCTTTCCCCCGGCGCTGCGGCAGGCGTCCGCCAGTGCTCCCATGGCGCCAAGGTCGTTGCCACCGTAGACCAGGTCCCACCCTTCGCGGGCGATGGCCTCTCCCAGCTCGCCGGCGGCCGTGATGTAGACCGGGGCGATGGCTTCGCTGGAAGAACAGAAGACGGTGATGGCTTTGCTGCTCATGGCTTGATGTAGCCCCTGGAGCGAAAGAACTCGACCGCCTGCTGCGTGTTGGCAAACACCCGTGTGGCGGTCTGCGTGATGAAAGGCGAGGGGGTGGCACTGCATGCCCAGACCACATAAACCTCCTTGCCGCCTTCGAATGCGTGCTGCAGTTCCCGCTCCACTCCCGAGGATATGCCCGGCTTGCCGCTGGGCATCTGCGGCACATAGCTGATGATCAGGTCACTCTGGTCGATCATCTTGAAATCGCGCGCGTAGATCTGGCCGGCTATATCCCCGGCGCAGTGGGCCACATCCGCACAATTGAGCGAGATTGTCCCCTCGGACGTCGTCACCTCGATCGTCTTCACGCCATCCTGCAGGGCGGCCAGCGCCCTTGTCTGCAGCATGTACTCATCCACATCGCCCGGGTCGAAGCAGGTGAAATGCTCGTTGAGCTCGCGCTTGAAGGCCTCGATTTCCGCCAGGGTCTGCGGCAGGTCCATCACATGGCTCATGGGGAAGGAGAGATAAACCTTCTTCATGTCCGGTCGGAGCATCAGGCGATACACCGTTCGCGCGGTACTGCCGTTGGCGCCGCGCCCGATCATGTAGAAATGGCCGTAGCCACGGGTGATATTGGCCAAAATCTCAGTGGCCAGGAGTTCCTCCTCGCGCCAGACCATGATGTCCTTGAGGCTGTGCGAGATCTCATGGTCGCGCAGCAGGCGATGGTGCACGTTTTCCACGTTGTCCAGCAGCGTGATGTAGATGTCGGCGTTAAACGCCTTGATCTGGTCAATATCAAACGCGGCGAACAGCCCGTGACGCCAGCGGAAGGTCGCGTGCGTGTTGACGATCACGTGCTCATGCCTCTCCGCGAAGCGCAGGATCTCCTTGAACACCGCACGTCGCAGCGAGTTGAGTCGCGTGATGGGCAGATTAAGGATGCGTCCCGGCGGAACATCAGGCGCCTCGGCGTACATCATGTCGCCGACGTGGCAGACGTGCAGATCAATGCCATTCTGCAGCGCGATCTTGCGCACGGCTTCCAGGTACGGCGCCTTCTCCACACCAACCTGACCGGTGACGATTGCTCTCATTGCCCACTTTACCCCCGTCATGCCTGCCTACTTGTGACCGGTCGGGGCATCCTCGGAGAGATACTTTTTTCGGATCGCCTCCGCCAGGTCAACGTCATTGATGTTAGCAAGCGTGCAGAGCCATGCCACCACGTCGGCGAACTCCTCTTCCATGTTCTCCCGATCGCCGGAGTTCAGCGCCGTCGCCAGCTCGCCAACCTCCTCGATGAACCACACAAAGGTCTTCGCCGATCCCCGCTGGCGATCCACCTTCTCGTACTTCTCGGAGATATGCTTCTGGAACGCGCTGATGGTGAGCTGTTTGCTGTCCATGGTTACAGGCTTCCTGCAGGTTTGGTCTAGCGGTGCAGATCATCCAGTTCGGCGAGGATGCGGCGAACCTTTTCCGCGTCGTTTCTTGCCCTGACAGTCCCGGAAAGGGCAGATGGCCCAAGCGGATCGCGCATCGCGCCGCTGATCTTCTCGGCCTTCACGTTCACATCGCGCAGCGTAAAGGTCGTGTGGCTTCCACCGATATCCACCGCCACAAACCCCACACCCTGGTAGATGATCTCGTTCGGTTCACCCTCGCCATCGCGATTGAACACGCGCCAGTGGATGGAGGAGTTGGTGGCGGCCGGGTAGTCACTCTTGCTTCCCCGTGCCGGGCGCCACGTCACATGCACATGCAGCACCTGGTTAAGCGCGGATGTATTGGCCGGGTGAATTACCCTTCCTTCCTTGCGCGACTTTAGCCCCAGGCCGCGCGTCAGCACCAGGTCATATCCGCCCCGCGGCGAAGGCGCGGCCCAAGCCTCATCGAACCGCTGCAGGTAATCGATCTGCCGCGTGTGCGGGCTGAAGGTGAGTTGCGGCGATTTTGGCCCGATGATGCACCCGGGGCACGACACCACAAGCGCCGCGGTGGCCGCGGCCAGGACACGCTTGCCTGTAACAAAGTTCGACCAGCTCATGAGGCGGTTGCCTCCGTCTTGCTGGTGGCGACCGGTGTCGACTCAAGCCCCAGCAGCGGCAGCGAGTTGCGCTCGATGATGCTGCGGATGGCTTCACGCGGAACCAGCGGCAGGTTTGAGCCGAAGCTGAACTGGTTGAGCGAGTACAGTGCCTCGATGCACTCGGTGGCGTTGGTGTAGGGGAAGTCGCTGCCGAACAGCAGCTTGTCCAGCACGCCGCCCTGGTAGCAGTTCACGATGGTGTTGTACGCCGCCCACGGCCGGCCGGGCAGGCCGCTGACGTCGGCGTAAACGTTGGGATGCTTGCTCATCAGCAGGATCGTCTGATCGACGAAAGGATAGCCAACCTGTGCGATCACCAGCCGCAGTTCCGGAAAAGTCCTCGCCACCTCGTCAAACAGGTAGGGCTGGGCGAACTCCAGCTTGCTGGCGCTAGCGTAAGCGCTGGCCGGGTGCACGATAATCGGCATCTTCAGCCGCTCGGCCTCGGCATAGATGCGCATGGCGCGGGTATCGCAGGGATGGAAATCTTGGTTGGCCGGCGAGATCGTCAACCCCCGCAGCCCCAGCAGCACCTTCGCCGAGCGAAGCTCATCGATGGCATTGGGCGCTGTTGGATCTATGCCGGCGAAGCCGATCAGTCGATCAGGCGCCCGGCGGACATACTCGGCGATGAATCGGTTGGGGATCTCCGCCCGAAGGTATCGGCTCCTGAACCCCAGCACGATGGCGGTGGTTACTGTCTGGTTCTGGGCCCAGTGATGGTCCGGGTCGCCCGGCGGGGTGGATCGCCAGAGATGCAGGCTCTTGCCGCCCATGCGTGCGTTGCCCTTGAGCAAAGACGCCGGGTCGCCCAGCAAGGCATTGCCAAGCTGTTCCGGCGACTGCCAGATATGGGTGTGACAATCTACAATCATTCCCGCGGGACATTCTAGAGATCACCTGCATACCGTCAAAAGCTGCGACCATCGGGCATTGCGCATGGAATAATGACGGAGAATATTGTCCCGCCTGCTACGGTGTGGGGTGCGGCGCTCCTAGAGTTCGATTAAGGGGAGGTCATGTGGGAGCCGGAGTGCATCGATATGGAACGGCGCTTTTGGCAGTCGTCG
This sequence comes from Planctomycetota bacterium, assembly GCA_029777755.1. GTDB lineage: Bacteria > Planctomycetota > Phycisphaerae > Tepidisphaerales > Tepidisphaeraceae > CAIQIQ01. Next base: position 7,290 of record JAKORQ010000471.1, on the reverse strand, counting down.
CCGGCATGGGGGCTTCTATCGTTCTCCAGCCGAATGTGGAGCAATCCGCGCTCATGCTGGTACTGGTCGTGCCGCTGGTGGTCGTTGGCTACTTCGCAGGCGCCGGGCCGACAGTGTCGGCCGCTCTCCTGAACGCCATCCTCGCCGACCTGTTGTTCTTTGAGCCTCGCTATTCGCTTGTCATCATCAATCCGCAGGAACGGATACTGGTGCTGCTGTTTCTGGCGGTGGCGGCCGTCGTTGCATCGCTGGCGAGAATTATCGACCGCCTCCATGTCCGGGCCTTGCGCGAGCGGGCCAGCGAACAGCGTTTTCGCGGCACATTTGAGAACGCCGCCGTCGGCATGACCCACACCGACCCTTCCGGCCGCTTCATCATGGTCAACCAGACTTTCCAGAACCTGGTGGGTTACTCTGCCGAGGAACTTATCGGCAGAACCATCTGGTCCATTACGCTACCTGAGGATATCGCCGAGGATCAGCGGCAGTATCGTCGGATGTTCTCCGGGGAGATAACCAGCTACTCCCGCGACAAGGGGTATCGCCACAAGAACGGGCATGCGGTGTGGGTTTCGCTGAGCAGCTCGATCCAGCCGGCCGAGCCAGGTGGCGAGCCCTATGCCATCAACGTGGCGCAAGATGTCTCCGACCGCAGGGCCGCCGAGCAGGCGCTTCAGGCGGCGCACGACAAGGTGCTCGATATTCTTAACAGTATCACCGACGGCCTGGTACTGCTGGATCGCTCCTACAACATCGTCGATGCCAACTCGGCCGCCCAGCGGATACTGGAGACGGATCGCCAGCTTGAGGGACGCAGCCTGTGGGAGTTCTTCCCGGTGGTGCGGGCGGGTCGATTCCGGGAGGAGTTCGGCAAGGCGCTGGAAACGGGGCTTGCCACGTCGTTTGAGGAGTTCTACCCGCCGATGCAGACGTGGTTTGAGGTGCGTGTCTACCCGACGCGCGATGGCTTGGCGGTCTATTTCCACGACATCGGCGACCGTCGCCGCGACCAGGAATCGCTGCGCCAGGCCACCCGTGAGGCGCGCGAGCGGGCGTTGGAGGCCGAGGAAGGCAGACGAGTCCTCCAGGCAATGCTCGAGCATGTTCCCATGGGGCTGATCGTCGCCGATAGCAGCGGGGGAATTCGCTTCGCCAGCCAGGTCGCCAAGGATTGGATGAAAGCCGGTAACAATGGAGGTATCTCGCAGACGCTGCTTGCCTATCACCCGGGAAGCTCCCAGCCGGCGGAGAGTTCTCAACTGCCGTTGGCGCGGGCCATTGCCCGGGGCGAGGTTGTCCACGGTGAGGAGTGGGAGCTGCGCCGTCCCGACGGAACCAGCGCCACCGTTCTTGCCAATGCCGCTCCGATAAGGAACGAGTATGGCGACATCATCGGCGGCGTGGTCGGCTGGCAGGACATCACGCCGATGAAGATCGCCCAGAAAGCCGCGGCCGAGGCCAGCCGCGCCAAGGACCATTTCCTGGCGGTCTTGAGCCACGAGCTTCGCACGCCGCTTACGCCCGTGATCGCCGCCGCCGGTATGCTCCAGGAGGATCCGCGGCTGCCGGAGGATGCCCGGCAGGACATGCAGATGATCCGCCGCAATGTCGAGTTGGAAAAGCGGCTGATCGATGACCTGCTCGACCTGACGCGGATCAGCCGCGGCAAGCTGGAAATGCATTTCCGCCCGGTGGATGTGGGGACGGTCCTGCGGCGGGCGGTGGAGGTTTGCGTGCCGGAGATAAACGCCAAGGGGCTGCACCTGGTGCTGGACCTGCCGGAGACGCCGCAGATGGTGATGGCGGACGAGGCGCGCCTGCAGCAGGTCTTCTGGAACCTGATACACAACGCGATGAAGTTCACCAACTCCGGCGGGAGCATCACGGTGCGCTGCGCCGCTGACTCATCAGGAAAAATCTCCGCGGAGGTCAGCGACACCGGCGTGGGGATCGATCCCAGGGCGATCTCGAGAATCTTCGAGGCATTCGAGCAGCAGGACCGGGCCGTCACGCGGCAGTTTGGCGGCCTGGGGCTGGGGCTGGCGATCTGCAAGGCGATCGTGACGCAGCATGAAGGCGAGATCCGGGCACGCAGCGGCGGCAGGAACATGGGCGCGACATTCACCGTGGCGCTGCCGCGCCTGCAGGCTGTCCCGATAGGACGGAAGCAGACGGCTAAGCCCACGCAGGAGGCCGCGCCCTCCGATCGCAAGCTGCACATCCTCCTGGTGGAGGATCATGCCGATACCGCCCGCATCCTTTCCCGGCTGCTCAAGCGCGAGGGTTACGAGGTGGACGTCGCATTTGACATGGAGACAGCGCTGGCAACGGCCGAGAAGAGCAAGTTTGACCTGCTGGTCAGCGATCTGGGGTTGCCCGATGGCAGCGGCCTTGAACTGATGCGACGCCTGCGACAGCGCGACCGTACGATCCGCGGCATCGCCATCAGCGGCTACGGGCAGCAGAAGGATATTGAGCAAAGCAGCGAGGCTGGCTTTATTGAGCATGTCACCAAGCCGGTGGACATTGATCAACTGACGGCCGCCGTTGCACGCAGTGTTGCGCGGTAAACAGCGCATGCGTACACGGTCCCCACCCGCGGCAGGTAAAGGCGATCCTCGGCGAACATATACGATCAGGCCGGGGAAACCAGAAGACGTGAAGTCGACTGCGTGAAGATAGCACGCTCCAGTTGCAGAAGTGCAGTTCTAAAGCGGATGCGCAGGTGTAAATTCCGATCCATGACGGCTAAGCTTGTTTCATGAAGCGAAAGTTCTCGGCAGCGTTGCTGGCTCTATCTGCGTCGCTGTTGCTGGTGGCGTGCGATCGCGAGCCGGATTACACAGTTACAAAGCAAACCAAGGAATCGCCGGCCATCGCCCACGGGGCAGGTTTCGCGGAAGCCCATGCCCATGTCCATGCCTTGCAGTATGACATCCCCGATGGTTGGCAGCTAGATCCCACCCCTCGGCCCATGCGCGAGGCGACGATCATCGTGGGGCAGGCCGATAGGGCCGCGGAAGTGATCGTCACCCGCCTGGCAAGCAATTTCGGTAACCTTGGTGACAACATCAACCGCTGGCGCGGGCAGATTGGGTTGCCGCCACTGGAGGATCCCGCGTCTGTAGAGCCGAAACTCGTCGACACACCTGTCGGCAAGGCGAAAGTGTACCGGTTCGAGGGTGATGACAAGGCCAGTATCATCGCGCTGGTGGAACTTGGTGAGCAGACCTGGTTCTTCCGCTTCACTGGCGAAAAGGCGACTGTCCTGGAAAACGAAGCTAAGCTTGAGCAATTGCTCACTTCGCTGAAACAGCAGCAGGATTGAGCGGATAACTCACCGTGGAACAAAAGGATATCGTCTCGATGGTTCGTGGCCTTCTGCGTATTCTCGCTTCCCTGAAGCTTTCCGTGGTGCTGCTGGCGCTTGCGATGGTGCTGATCTATGTCGGCACCTGGGCCCAGATCGACAACGGCATCTACCAGGTGCAGAAGCAGTACTTCCATACGTGGATTGCCAGGGTCCCACTTGGCGTGATTTTGCCTCGCACGCCAGATGGTGAGATGCTCATCCCCGGCGGCATTCTGATGCCCGGCGGATATACCGTCGGGCTGGTGATGCTGGTGAATCTGCTGGCGAACTGGTTCACACGCTACCAGTTCACCTGGAAGAAGATCGGCATTCACCTGATCCACCTCGGTATCGTCCTGCTGCTGATCGGCGAGGTTTGGACGAGTTTCACGCAGGTGGACAGCCGCCTGATCCTGCAGGAAGGACAGACGCGTAACTTCACCGAGGATCCGAGGCGATATGAGCTTGCCGTGATCGATCGATCACCGGCCGACCATGATTACGTGGTGAGTTTTCGCCACGAGACGATCCATCCCGGCGCGGTGCTGAACGCTCCTGAATCCCCGGTGAGCCTGCGCATCGATGAGCTGGCGATCAACTCGACGATCCTTGGCCCGATGCAACGAACCGCTGGCATGCCAGAGCCAAAGGCGTCGGCCGGGCGAGGCGTGGGCCTGACGCTTCAGCCGATGCCGCCGGCGTCCGGCGTGCAGAACGCCGTTGATATCCCCTCCGCGTATGTGACGGTGCTGGAAAATGGCAAATCACTGGGGACGTATCTCCTGAGCCTGCATCCCGCCGTTGCCGGGCCGCAGCAGATCACGTTGGCCGATGGCCGGGAACTGTGGCTGGAGCTGCGCAATCAGCGCTACCTCAAGCCGTACCAGATCACATTGCTGGAGTTTCGCCATGATCGCTACCCGGGCACGGAGATCCCGCGCAACTTCTCCAGCCGCGTGCGCCTTGTCGACCCGGAGATGGGGATAGATCGTGAGGAGCTGATCAAGATGAACCATCCGCTGCGGCATCGCGGCGAGACGTTCTATCAGGCCAGCTTCGATGGGGACAGCGTGTCGATTCTGCAGGTGGTGCGGAACCCGGCCATGTATGTGCCGTACATTGCCTGCGCCATCGGCTCGCTGGGGCTTGTGTTGCAGTCAGGATTGTCGCTTCAGCGGGTGCTCAAGAAGCGCCGCGAGACCTCGGCCGCCGCACTGCCGGTGGCCACCAGCGGCGCCCGTGGCTCATGGACGCTGCCCCTTACGCTGGCCGGCCTGAGTGTGGTTCTCCTGGTGCTGGTGGGCGTTCGCTCGCGCGTCAGCGATACGGATCTTGCCCAGGTGCCCGTCTACTTTGATGGGCGGCTGCAGCCGATCGACTCGGTGGCGCGCAACAGTCTGCGTGCCCTGAACGGCAAGGCGAGCACCGAGACGCCCGATGGCCGAAAGATCGAGGCGGTTGAGTGGCTGTGGGATCTGATCTGTCGCCCGGAGGTGGCGATGGGATATCCCACCTTCCGCATCGACAACCCGGAGATCCTCGCGGGGCTTAAGCTGGACACCGACAGGAAACGGTTCACGCCGGACGAGATTCAGCCACACCTTGACGCGATCACCATGCAGGTGCAGGCGGCTGGCGCGGTGCCGTCGAATCGCCGCGATGTGGTGCAGCGAAACCTGATAGCGCTGTGGAATAAGCTGACACTGTTCTCACGAGTGGCTGACTGGGCCAACCTGTACCTGCTTCCGCCGGACAACGTGCAGACGCAATGGCACCCGCTTGGGCCGGCGCTTCAGCATGCCCATGCAACCGGCACCATGCCCTCTGATATGGCGATGACCATCGCCACGGCGCTTACCGACATTCGCGAACACGGGATGCAGACGCCCTCTGACGCGGCGGCCAGTTGGCTATCGCAGATCCGCCAGCAGCGGCCGGGCGACATGGCCAAGGTGCGCCTGGAGGTCCTCTATAACCGCTACGAACCGTTCCTCTGGGCAATGGTCCTGTATGTGCTGGTGTTCCTGCTGGCATGCGTAGGCGTGCTGACGGGCAACAGCATGTTGTGGCGCTGCGCCATGGCGCTCGGTGTCGTGGGACTCATCCTTCATACCACTGCCATGGGCATGCGCATCTACATCCAGGGACGCCCGCCGGTGACGAATCTTTATTCGTCGGCCGTCTTTATTGGCTGGGGTGCGGTGCTGTTGTCGCTGCTGGTTGAGCGCAGCTATCGCAACGGGATCGCGATCAGCATGGCCAGCCTCGTTGGCGTCGGTTCGTTGATCGTGGCGCACAACCTGGCGCAGGGCGGCGACACCATGCCGAGCATGCAGGCGGTGCTGGACAGCAACTTCTGGCTGACTACGCACGTGCTGGCGATAACCTTTGGATATTCGGCGGCGTTCCTCGCAGGGGCGATGGGAATCGCATTTATCGTCGCTGCCTGGACTGCCGAACGCTGGCTCAATGCCGAGCGCAAGGCATCGCTTTCGCGAATGATCTACGGCATCACGGTATTTGCCCTGGTATTCAGCTTCATCGGCACACTGCTGGGCGGCATCTGGGCTGACCAGAGCTGGGGACGATTCTGGGGCTGGGATCCGAAGGAAAATGGAGCAGCGCTGATAGTGCTGTGGCTATCGATCATGCTGCACGCCCGCTTCATCGGGTTGCGTGAGCGCGGGCTTGCCGTGCTGGCCGTCTTTGCAAACGTGGTGACGGCGTGGAGCTGGTTCGGTACCAACATGCTCGGCGTCGGTCTGCACAGCTACGGCTTCATGGATTCCGCGCTGATGTGGCTGCTGATCTTCGTCTTCAGCCAACTCCTGATCATGGGGCTTGGGATGATGCTTCCCAAGGACACTGCCGGTCGGCCGGCGGCGTAGCGCACTGGCGACCGGCAAACGGTCGGCGCCTGAGGTCACTGCCCGCAATCGAGCATGAACTCCGGCGATGGCTCGGGCGCGAAGAAGCAGGGGCCGTACGGGTTGAGGTACTCGGTAACGGTATCCTCGCCGACTTGCCGAGAGGCAACGGCCGGCCAGTTAACCTCCGGGGCCACGGGGGCGTCGTTTTCGTCGAGCTTCCCTGGCGAACGGATCACCCAGACGCGGTCCACGTACCCGGAATCAAGCAGGGCGGCCGCCAGGAGCGGGCCCGGCTCGACCAACAGGTGCGTACACTTGCGCTCTCCCAGCCATTGCAGGACGGCCGAGAAATCCACGTGGCCTGATCTCTCGCCAACGCAGTGAACCTGCGCTTCGCCAACCCGATCAATGCCGCTCCTGCACGTGAAGATATGTGTCTCCGGCTGGCCATTTACCATCTTCGCATCGGCCGGCGTGCGCAGGTGAGTATCAAGGACAATGCGGATCGGCGTGCGCTTTACCGGAACATCCCGGACGGTCAGTGATGGATCATCGGCGATAACAGTGTCGGATGAGACGAGGATGGCATCACATCTGGTGCGCAGCATATGAACCAGGCGCGAGCTTGCCGGGCCGCTGATCCGCCGCGGGGCATTGCCCGACCCGCCCATCAGGCCGTCAGCCGACTGCGCCCATTTGAGCGTAACATACGGGCGGGCAAGTCGGGTTAGCGCGTAAAAGGCGGCGTTTAGCTGGGCACATCGCTTGTCGAGTACGCCGGTGATGATCTCAACGCCTGCCTCGCGCAACTGCGCGATGCCTTTGCCGCAGACCGAAGGGTTTGGGTCGACCTGCCCGACGACAACCCGGCGTATCCCGGCGTTAACCAGCGCAGGAACGCAGGGGGGAGTCTTCTTGTTGGTATGGCAGCAGGGCTCCAGCGTGACGACAGCGGATGCTCCGCGGGGATCCTCGCGACAGTCGGACAGTGCGTTTGGCTCAGCATGCGGGCCGCCGAACCTACGATGATGGCCCCTGCCGATCACCCGTCCGTCACGGTGGATGATG
>JAKORQ010000006.1 GCA_029777755.1 Planctomycetota bacterium | reverse complement strand
CTGGCTGACGACATGCCGGAACTGGCCGAGTCGCTGGTGCATCGCTGCGAAGGGGAGTATGGAGCGTGTGCCCAGGCGCTGCTGCTGAAGGGGATGCTCGAGCGATATCACTTCAACTTTGCGGCGGCCGAAAGAAATGTGCGAAAGTCACTTGAAAAGGAGGACATGGCCGAGGCGCACCTGGAGCTGGCGCGGATCCTCCTGCTGGACAGTACCCGGGCGCTTGAGGACGGGGAAGTGCCGCAAGAACTGGTCGAGGAGGCGCAGCAGCACTTACGGCTTGCCATCGACCGGGATCCCAATCTCTTTGAGTCGATCAAGCTGCTGATGGAGCCGTACTGGGAAGAGGGTGTTGATGCTGTCGCGGAGGCCATCAGGCCGATCATCAAGACATATCCACATGCCTGGGGCCCTTGGCGCGTCCTGGGAGATGCTTACGCAGTCTCCGGCCAGTATGAGCAGGCGCTCAAGTGCTATCGCCGCGGGCTGAAGATCGCGGAAGTGGATCAGCTCATCTATCCCACCATGGAGGTGATCAGCGAAGCGGGGATGGACCAGGACCTGGTGCAGTTTGCCCAGAGGATCAGGCATCTTGAGGATCGTGACCCGCAGGTGCGCTGGAGGGTGGCGCAGATCCTGTTTGAGGCGCAGAAGCTGCGGAAGTCTCGAAGGATACTGCAGAACCTGGTGGATGACGACCGCGTCCCGCCTCCTCTGCGTCAGCGTGCCAACGAGATCCTCGACCACATGGACGCCATCGAGCGAAAGCGGGCCAAGGCTCGCCAGAAGCCAAAGGACCCCGAGAAGTAGCCTGATTCAGGGCAATCCTTCACGATTAGCCGAATAGTTTCACCTAAGTGGAGCGGGAGCTCCTCCGCCCTCGGGAGATAGGGTGATCCTCGACGAATCTGCACTCGCAGGTCCGGGGTAATCGGGCGACGTAGGTTGACGCCCATCTTTCTCGGCACGAAAAGCGACGAACCAGGACATCGACCTTGCGATACCGGTGCATCCGCTTAGGGTAGACCTGTGGAAATACGATTTTCCGCGGCCTGAGGACAAGCCGGCCCACTCCAGATGATCTATTCAAGTCGGCCGGGCTCTTGCATCTCGTCGCTGTTCCACCAGTCCGGCACCCGGCCGGGGGCGGCGACGATCTGGAACCCAAGCCAGGCGGCACAGGTGGCGATGGCGTGGTGGGCCTGCTCGGGGGTATCAAAGACTTCCTCGATGCTCTTTTGGCACTCGAACTGACGCCAGGCTCCCAGCAGGTTGCCAACGGTATACAGCTTCAGGACATGCTGTAGCTGCAGTGCATACTCCCGGCGTATGACGCTGGTCAGCGGCAGATCAAGAATCGGGTGCCTGGGCCGTTGGTTGCTTTCCGATCCGACCTGCTGTGCTGCGAGCTGCTCTTGCGGCATCCTTTTTACCCTTCGTCGGTTCCCGAGAGGTCAATCCAGGGCCCGCGAATGGCTAAGCGGGCTCATCTAACACTAACACTATAACTTGTGGTCGCAAAGTCAAACCTACACACCATATGTGACAGGTTTCGCACCGCTCGGGGCCGGGCCTTTGGGCGTCAAATCGGGTAAAATTGCCTCCAGTGAGTACCGCGATCGCTGAAACAACGGACCAATTTGTCGCGCCAATTCGCATCGGCCAGATGCAATTGCCCACCAATCTGCTTCTGGCCCCGATTGCCGGCTATACGGACCTGTCGTATCGCCTGGTGGTTCGCCGGTTTGGCGGGCTGGGGCTGGCATGCACAGACCTGCTTTGCCCGCAGGGAGTGTTGCGCCAGAATTTCCGCACTCGCATCCTAATGGCGACCACCGAGGAGGATCGGCCGCTGGCAGTGCAGTTGTTCGGCGGCGAGGACGATCCGCTGATCGATGCCGCAAGGTACTGCCGCGACGAGGGGGCCAGGGTCATCGATATCAACATGGGCTGCCCGGTCGACAAGATCACCCAGCGGAACGGCGGCTCGGCGCTGTTGTGCGATCCTGACGCCACGATACGCATGGTGGAGAAGCTGGTGGCGGCCGTTCCCGAGGTGCCGATCACCGCGAAGCTGCGCCTGGGATGGAACGACAAGAGCATCACCGCTCCATATCTTGCGAGACGTCTTGAGCAGGTGGGTGTGCGGATGATTACCATCCACGGACGCACACGCGAGATGGGGTTCGGCGGACAGGTGCGGCTGGACGGCATCGCCGAGGTTGTGGCGGCCGTGGATCACATCCCGGTGATCGGCAATGGCGACGTCCGCAGTCCGCAGGATGCCAGGACGATGATGGAGAAGACCGGCTGCGCTGGCGTGATGATCGGAAGGGCGGCGCTTTCAGCGCCATGGATCTTCCGCGATACCTGGTCATATCTGCGCACCGGCAAACTGCCTGCTCAGCCGACGCTGGAGGAGAAGTGCAATACTATTCGCGAGCATTTCCGTCTGCACCTTGAGTATCGCGGCGAGCACGCCGCCGTGTGCGAGTTCAGGCAGCGGATCTCGTGGTACGCCAAAGAGATGCATCCCTGTCGGCCGCTGAAGGATGCGATGCGGTCCATACAGAATGCCGCCGATTTCCACCGCGCGCTGGACGATTTTCTCGAATGGCGGAGGAAGCAGGATACAGCTCAGGCGCCGGCGCTATAGAGGCTCGGCGATGGTTGTCTGCTCCGGGGGAGGCTCTTCCGTAGCCTGCGGCAACTTGCGCAGGATGCGCCGCGTGTACCAGGGGATGAAGATCGCACAGCGCAGAAATACCGCGACAAGCGTGCCGATGATCACGCCGACCAGTTCCAGGTCTGTGTAGAGAAGGAATACCGAAGAAATAGCAACATTCAGGATGCCGGCTATGACTGCGGAAATGGCAAAGACACGGGCTCGCCCAGCCGCGAAGAGAATTGCGCGTGCAGGGGCGGTCGATCCACCGATGACCGTGTGCAGCAGGAGCAAGGGGAGGATGTCGCGCGTGCCCTGCCGGTCGGTCTTCAGCCATACCAACAGCAGCGGCTTGGCGATCACGATCAGCGCGATGGCCGACACCATCAGCAGCGCCACGGTCAGCAGCGTTCCCCTGCGGTAGTACTTTCGCAAAGTGGCAGTGTCATGTATCGCAACTGCCCGTGAGGCTCGTGGATACAGCACTGTCGAGATGGCCGATGTAAGCAGGAGAAGCCCGGCATCAAGCTGCACGGCTACGGAATAGTCGGTCAGGTGTTCTGGCGTGAGAAACCAGTTGATAAGCAGGAAGTCGGCCGGCGCGTAGAGGAAGTCGGAAAGCTGCGACAGCGTGAGCAGTAGCCCGAAAGCCAGCATATGCCGGGCAGACGCTGGATCGATCAGCCGCGGCGCTATTCGCAGCGGCGCCCCATGTAACGTGGCAGCGGTAAGGCGCGAGATGGACAGGGCAAAGTAGCAGATACAGAACGCCAGCGATGCTGCGATCAGCGGCGTGGAGGTGACGCGAAAGAGCAGCCACGTGGTCACCGGCCATGCCAGGTCGGCCGACATCAGGAGAACATTATCCAGCGTGATACGATGATTGGCCTGCAGCCAACCGCCGGGGATGTCAGAAAGAAGGCGAAACAGCATCGCCAGTCCCACGAGCAGCGCCGCCCATGGGGCATACGAGAGCAGGGAATCGGGCACGACGTGGATGATGTTGAATCCCATCGTGTAGCCGATGAGCAGAACGAGGGCGGCCGACCCGATCAGCAGGGCAGGATAGACGGCCGAGGCGTACAGCCGCTGGGGGGTGACTTCCTCCGCTGATCCCGGGCGGGAGTTGAGGGCGAAGGAGCGGGAGAGTTGCCGGATTAGCGCCGGGGCGATTCCCAGCGTGGCGTAGTTCAGCAGTCCCAGCGTCGAGCGAACGAGCGTGAACATCGCGAAATCCGGCGCATGGGCGCCGCCGGCGAGCAGCATGGAGGAGATCACCGCGTACGCCAGCGCCTTGGCGCCGGAGGCGGCGAAGGCGGCGACAATATCCGTTCGCATCGATCGCGACATTGCTGGTCAGAGAAGGTTCATGGCAGTGCCGGCCCGTGTCAACAATCTATCCCGCGACAGTGCGCCTCAATCATCCCTTGTAATCGGGGCTGATGGCCCAGTGCAGTTTGCTCGCCAGAGTGCGCCACTCGCGATGCTGCGGGTGGTTGATGATCAGCACATCGTGGTCGGCGCGGAAGATGACCACGCGATCTCCATTGGCCAGCCGTGTGCTGGCCTGTCCGTCGCAGAAAACGGTGGTACCGGGATTCACATGGGTTCCGCGCACCTGCACGATGCTCTCAGGCGAGATTACCACCGGGCGAAAGGCGAGCGAATGCGGGCAGATCGGGGTAATGCAGATGGAGTCCAGGTCGTGACTGACGATCGGCCCGCCGGCGGAGATGTTGTAGGCGGTGGATCCGCTGGGGGTGGCGATGATGGCGCCGTCGCCGGAATAGCGAATACCGGTGTGGCCGTCAGCGCTGATCTCCAGCTCGATCATGTTAAATGGCTCACCGGCGGTGATGACAGCGTCATTGAGCGCAGTTGCGCCGAAGCGGCGCTGCTGGCGGATCTGCCGCTTGTCTCGAAGATCGAAGCAGGTGTCGGGGGCGAGCACCGATACTTCCAGGCACATGCGGGCGTCGGCCGGCAGGTCGCCGCGCAGAGCATCATCTATGAAGTAGGGCAGTTCCTCGGGGGTAAAGGCGGCCAGGAATCCCAGGCGTCCGAAGTTCACGCCCAACAGGGGGATCTGCTTCCCGCCCAGCCTGCGGGCGACGGAAAGCAGCGTGCCGTCTCCTCCCAGTACAACGATCAACTGTGCGTCAGAGTCAGACAGGTCACGTTCGCGATCCGTGATCATCACGGGACTGTGACCTTTACTGGTTAACTCAGCTAACAGCCGCTCGGCGGCCGAGAGGACTTCTGCTTTTTCCGGATGAGGGACGACAAGCACGCGCATGGAAAAATCATACCAGAACAAGCAGTTGTAGATACAGAAGTTAGAACCTCGATCTGAAAGACGACGCTCGAACAGCTGAACCTACTTCGAACAAGGTGCGTACTAAACAGTATCGGGACATGTCCCCGAAAAAAGGCTGTGACGTTCACTCATAGGGCTATGGGTAACTGCCACTGAAGCCAGCAACAAGTTGAGTATCCACGCATCACGTGTTCGTGGGTGAGTGATGCAATTGTCGGCGCCCGGGTAGCGCGTCTCCGTCGTGGAGGTCCCCCGTGGCGTCGAAGATCAGCAGGTGTGTAAGCACCGCTGAGGCCCTCATTCGCCGCAATGGCGAGCGTTGAAGTTGCGAGGGTGGATGGACGGGGGTATCTCGCCGCAGCCTCGCCTCATGGTAACTGGTCCGGTTCTGCGCTGGGGCTATGCGCGCAGCCGTGACCTCCAACCAGCGAGTGCTCTGCAAATCCGGGAGCACCGCAGCAGTTAAGGAGAACACGATGTCGTTTTCTTCCGTATTTGCGGGTCTGCAGAAGCAGGCCAGGCGTAATAAGGTTCTTGCGCGGGCAGCATCTATTGAATCGCTCGAAACTCGAACACTGTTGAGTACTTTCTACGTAGCGCCGGGGGGCGCTGATGGTGGCGCCGGTTCCATCGACTCGCCGTTCAAGACTATCCAGTATGCATTGAACCAGGCGAAATCCGGCGACACCATCATGTTGCGCGGTGGCACGTACAACCTGACTTCCGAGATTCGCATCACGAAGCCCAACATCACCATCCAGGGCTACCAGGGCGAAACCGCGAAGATCGTGGCGCCCATCAATAACAGCAACATCGAGGTGGCCATCCGTGTCGGCGAGGACGCCCACTACACGAAGCTGATCAACCTCGATATTTCCGGCGGCTACTACTACACCCTCAAGACCGAGAGCCTTGTTGATACCGGCGCTCGCAACGAGTATGGGCCGCAGTACCTGTACGTTGGCTACTCCAAGCTGCATGACTCCGGCCGTGACGTCATCAAGCTGACTCCCAAGACCGATTACTCGATCATCGAGTTCAGCGAGATCTACAACTCCGGCCGCCGTGACGGCTCGAATGCCGAGGGTATCGACGCTGTCCAGGCCAACTACTCGATCCTGCGCGACAGCTACATCCACGACACCACCACCAACGGCGTTTACTACAAGGGTGGTGATATTGGGACCGTCATCGAGCGCAACCGCATCGCCAACACCGGCCACTCGGGCATCCTGATGGGCCAGCACACCGATGAGAACTGGTTCGACAAGTCGAACCCGAACATGTACGAGAGCATCGACTCTATCGTGCGCAACAACATCGTGTGGAACACCAAGGGTGCCGGCATCGGTGCATGGGCGGCGCTGCGTCCGCAGATCTACAACAACACGCTCTACAATGTCGCCCAGACCATGTTCGCGGGCCTGCTGGTGCAGGGCCAGGAGCACTGGTTCGGCACTGAGCCGAACACCACGCCCAAGATCGTGCCGTCGACCGACGTCACCATCTACAACAACATCGTGGTGGTCTCCGGCAATCGTCCGGCATTTGAGGTGCGTGAGGAAGGCCTCACTGGTTTCCTCAAGTCCGACTACAACATCTTCTGGGATACCAATAGCGCCGCCAGCTTCTCGCACGACGTGAGGGGCATCTACGGTGGCTTGTCGACCTGGCAGTCGGCTGGCTATGACAAGAACTCGCTGGAGGTTGACCCCAGGCTTGATACCTCCAACCTGTTCCATCTGCTTCCCAACAGCCCTGCGATTGACCGCGGACTGACCATCGGCCAGGTCACCAGCGACTTTGACAAGGAAGCTCGCCCGGCCGGCGGCAAGTATGACATCGGCGCCGACGAGTTCGGCGGCACGCCTACGAACCCGACCGACCCGAAGCCGGATCCGGAACCGGATCCGGGTCCCACGCCCACCCCGACCAATCCTGCGTGGAAGAACTCTTCCATCGCTTCACAGAATGGCAGCTTTGCCCTCGAGTTTGACGTGACCCCGGCCGCTGGAAACATCGACTACGTCGTTGGCCTGGCAAATGGCGCGGCCGATCACCACAGCGACCTGGCGGCGATCGTTCGCTTCAACGCTGACGGCAAGATCGACGCCCGCAAGGGTGGCGCCTATGCTGCGGATGTGAACTTCAGCTACCAGGCCGGCAAGAAGTATCACGTCAAGCTGGTGGTGGATGCCGCCAAGAAGACCTACGACGTGTACGTGACGGCGCCCGGGGGCACGGCTACTAAGATCGCCTCGGGATACAGCTTCCGCACCGAGCAGGCGAGCGTGGCGAGCCTGAACAACGTCGCCACCTTCAATGAGGTGGGCGATGCTACCCTCGCGGGCGTGAAGGTGTCGGCCGTGACCAATCCCGAGCCGGCTCCCCAGCCGACCACCGGCTACTTCAACAGCCGAGTGTCGAACCAGACCGGCAAGTTCACCATGGAGGTGACAGCGACCGCCGGCCAGATCAACAAGAGCGTGATGTTCGGCATCTCCGATGGCGATGCGTCGGCCGT
>JAKORQ010000470.1 GCA_029777755.1 Planctomycetota bacterium | reverse complement strand
TGCAGTCTTTCGGCAGAATGCCTGAGGCGGCCAAGGAAGGCTCGGAAGGGTAACCCACAGCTCGCAAGTTCATGGTCAGGCCCAGGGATGTTCCTCGTCCCTGGGCTTTTTTTGTTGGCACATTCGCCAGGCGAGAGATGCCGTCATTGGCATTGCGCGCTTACGTGGCGAACAATAGAGCAGGAGGGGATGCCATGCCTTCGCAGTTGCTATGTGTGTTGCCCGATGCGCGGGCCATCGTCATTCAACTGCAGGTCCCCTGCATGGATGTCGATGCCTGCGAAGAACTGCAGATGCTGCTGGACGAGCAGTTGGAGCTTTACCGATGCCGGCCGGTGGTGCTGGACCTGAGCAGGGCACGGTTCCTGCCGAGCATGGCGATCGGGAGCCTGCTGGCCGCAAGGAAACGCCTGGCCGAGTGCGGGTCGGAGCTGACGCTGGTGGGGCTGTCGGAAAACATCCAGCGGGCGCTGGAAGTCGCGCATCTGCAGCGGGGATTCCACATCGTGGAAGACCTGCAACAGGCGATCGCGCAGACAGGGCAGTACCCGGCGTGAACACCTTCGTGTCGCGGATGCATGGCGTTCCTGCGACTACTTCGTTCTTGTGTCTGTATAGAGCCAGTCGAGGTCAACAGCGGCGGTTATCTCGTGTTTGCCGTCGGAGGTGATGATCACTGATTTGCGGTCCTCCGAGGCGCGGATGCTGGTGACTCTGCCAAACCCGGCCGGGACGGCGGCGACGCCGATGATGTAGTTCACCTCCAGCGGCGTGGATGGGTCAAGATCGACGGCCGTGGGCATGCCGTTCATCGATAGCGGGTTGTCGCTGGCTGACTCTGCCAGTCCGTAGTGGAAGTAGGCGGTCACATCCTCGATCCCCATGATATGGGTGTGCCGGCCGTTCCACGGCGCGTAGTGACGGCCGCCGTTGGAGATCCAGAGGATGGTGTTGCGCAACACTCTGGTGTCGCGCAGGGCGAACCAGATATATCCTTCGCGCGGGAAGGTAACGGCGTTCCAGCCAAGGCGCTGCTTCGGGTTGGTCACCAGCATGACCAGGTCCTCAAACCCGGGGCGCGCCGGGTAGTGGGTAAGGTCGGCCGACGAGCCGTCGATCATCGGGACATCGTGCAGGATCTTGAACGTGGCGCCAGGCTTGAGCGACTGGTAGCCCCCGAGCACGGGATTCTCAAATGCACCGGGGAAAACCTGGCCGTGCACGAACGGGGCGCAGGAAAGGAAACCGGACATCGGTTCATCGGGGAACTTCAGCGTGGCATGGTGGCCGAGGGGCAATTGGCCGGTAAAGCCGGTGAGTGTATGTCGCTGGTAGACGCAGGTGTGTGCGCCGACCAGGCGTATCTGCTTGCGAATGGTACCGGGGCGGACGGTGGTATTGAGGCTGAATTCGGCGAGCAGTTCGCGGTTGGATTGTTCGACGCTCACGAGCTTCCACTTCGCGTTGGCGCTCTCGCCATGCAGGGGGTGTTGCTCGCCGTTATGTGGTTTTTCGTTGCCGCCGAAAGGGGCGCAGAAGAAATCGCCGCGAAGGATCTTGAGGATGGGAGGCGTCGAGGGGTCGAGCTTCTCTCCGGCCGCGGCCCACGGAGCGACCGAGAAGGGGGACACGCACCTGGAGCCGAGCTTGAACTTCACGGGAGCGAGGTGTCCGCCCTCGCGAGTGAGAGCGGCTTCAACATGGCCTTTGCTCAGCAGCCATGATTCTGCACCCGCGATCTTCTCCATCGGCAAGCTCAACGACTGTGGCATCACGCATCTCCAGTTTTTGATATGAGGCAACCCTACTATGGCTGGCGAGCGCAGCATGCCAAGAGGTCGAGGCGAATTCAGCATTTGCGCGGCTTACTTCCAGACGGCAAAGCAAACTGCCAGCAGGATAAGCGCGAAGGCCACGTAATAGTTCCAGGTGATCTTCTCGCCCAGATAGATGGTGGCGAAGATGCAAAAGACCGCCAGGGTGATGGCCTCCTGGGTGATCTTGAGCTGGCTGGCGGTCCAGCCTTCGTTGTGGCCCAGGCGATTGGCGGGAACCTGGAAACAATACTCCAGCCCGGCGATGAGCCAGCTGGCGAGGATGACTTTCCAGACCGGCACCTCCTTGAACTTGAGGTGCCCGTACCAGGCAAAAGTCATCCATACATTGGAGATCACGAGCAGAACGATGGTCTTCACAAAGGCGGGTATGTTACCACGTTCAGTGCCAATGGATATGGCCGGCGAGCGGGGGCGTGAGGGCGCCAACGCTGCAAGCAGGCTCATCCACGATATTTGCGCACAATTGACAGGTGTTCCGGGCAGCGATAGATTCACCGAGCCTTCTATTGGGAGCGTTGCAGATGGAACAATATGAACTGCTGAAGCGTCTTGTGGCGGAAGTCGAAGAGGACGTGCGCAAGGCGTCCGGTGGCAACAAGGCCGCCGGTACACGCGTGCGCAAGAAGATGCAGGAGATTAAGGCGGCG
>JAKORQ010000469.1 GCA_029777755.1 Planctomycetota bacterium | reverse complement strand
TTGAGTATCTCTGACAAACGCATCATCGAAGCTCCACAATGGCCCTGAGGTTACGTCCCTTCCGCTGTAAACCCGAAATCGTACTGCTGGCGGGAAAAGCTGGCAAGACAGCCAGCGGCTGAACCCGCCAGTTGGGGGCTGAACCGAACAATAAGAAGGCAAGTTGGCGTTTGGCTAGTGGTGAATGCAGTGTATGCAGGATTTGTGATTCTCGAACCTTGAGCTTCAGGCAGTATGCGCGGCGCTTTCAGGTAATCCATGCGAGAATCACGCGATCGGAAATCGTTCAATACAACCCGATGTTATTGAACCTCAGCTTCACTGCTGCGACTGGCTGGTGTATTCGCGGAGGGTGAGCATTTCAACATGGCCATCGCCAAAGAGGAAGCTGGCCGGGACATCCTGTCCGCCGCCGCGGGTCGTCTGCCATTGCCATGGGACATTGCCGCCGGCCGGGCCGTTGTAGGCGTCGATGTAGCCGTTAAAGGCCCAGCCGCCTTCCGTCGTCCACCAGACATCGCCGAATCCGGCATCGCCGAACCACATCACATCGGCCTTCAGCAGCCTGGTCTTGAGCTGGCCTGGCTTGGGGGTGTCGGTGGCCTGCGGTGGGATGCGATTGATCTCCTGCCCGCCGAGCCATCGGTTGGGGGCGTAGGTGGTGGTTGACTCCCAGCCCTTGTAGGGGTTCCCTCCCAGCCTCTTCATGATCTCGGGACAGAAGAGGATCGTGCCGCCGACATTGTTGTCGGCATTCCATGAGGGAACCTTGCGATACCACTGTGTGGTGGAGAGCTGCCAGTAGGGTACCACCGAGGTGCTGCCGGATGAGGGGCGCTTGCCGCCGTTGTGCGGGAGGTAGTCGCGGTTTTCCATTGCGTACTGCAGGCCCCACAGCCCGATCTGGCGCAGGTTGTTCTGGCACTGGATCCGCTCGGCGGCCGTGCGCGCCCTCTGCAGAGATGGCAGCAGGATGGATATCAGGATCGCGATGATCCCTATGACCACAAGCAGCTCGACCAGCGTGAATCCGGTTCGTGTTGTGGCACGGTTCATCTCTCGCCTCGCAATCAACCTGTTAACGTACCCGCCGGGTTGCCGGCATCAGCAACCGGGCCGGCAGCCCCGGATGGGGAAGCCAATTCGGCCTGCGCGGGACACGAGATGCGATTGTCCCACCGGGCACTATAAGCCGCTGAGTGACCAAGTCGATGCGTTAATGCGCAAAATGATTGTCTGTATGCGCAGTAGAAGTTAGCCTGACCAGGCATGGCAGATGGGATCAGGCGAGTGGCGATTCTGATCCGCCGGGAGGTCGGCTACGGCGGGGCGATGCTGCGTGGGATTGCGCAGTTTGCCCGCTCAAGCGAGCCGTGGCTGGTGCATACACCGCTGGGCGGCACGATGTCGCTGATGAAGTTGCTGGCGGCGTGGCGGCCATCAGGGGTGATCGCGGAGTGGTGGGACGAGCGCACGACCAGGCGGCTGAAGGAACTGGGTGTTCCGATCGTGGATGTGTCGCCCTGGCCGAGGATACCGGGCGTCTGCTATGTGGGGCTGGAGCAGGAGAAGATCGGCCGGCTGGTGGCCGAACACTTTATCGAACGGGGGATCCGGCATTTCGCGTACT
>JAKORQ010000468.1 GCA_029777755.1 Planctomycetota bacterium | reverse complement strand
TCATCACCGCCTTTCCATGGGTGCTGTCGAGGTACTCCGTGACGGGGCTGCGCGTCTCCTTCTGCATGGCCGAGGTCTCGCTGGCCTGCTGCGAAAGGGGAGTGTGCTCGTCGTGGCAGTTGGCACATACCTTCACCACGTTGAGCGGGTGGGTGAGGGCATTGCGATCATGGGCGGGAAGTATGTCATGCGCGCCGTGGCAGGTGCTGCAATTGGGGGCATCGGCATTGCCGGCCGCCACCGCCTTCGCGTGGGAGCTTTTCGCGAAGCCGGTCATCTGATCCGCGTGGCAACTGGTATTGCAACTGGCCGGCGGCAGGACCTGGGGATGCGGCAGCTCACTGGCCGCCTGGTGGCAGTCGACGCAGCGAAGATCCTTGTGCACGCCCATGAGCATTGGGCTGCTGATGTACAGCGCCGGCCTGGTGCCGGGGGCATCAGCCTGGGCCGTCGGGTCCTTCGCACCCACCATGGCCGCCCGCTCCTCCGGCGGCATTTGCCCTATCTTCTGTTGCCCGTGGCAGTTCAGGCAGCGGCGATTCTCCAGCTCGACATCAGAGATCTCCACCGCGCGCGCCGGCGCAACCAGCAACATCACCAGCGCCAGGACAAACCCCAGCCCAAGATGATTGTGTAGACAAATACGCCTTTGCCGGTTGCCGATCATGCACGTGCTCCAAAGTGGCGCCAGTCGAGACCAGGAGCGTGCTCAACATAGCCCATAATCGCATACGCATGTCCTGTGCCAGAACGTGAGCCTGCTGAAGGAGTTAAATCACCGCTTTTGTGCGGTTTTCTCCTATGGAGGGAAATGAAGCGGCCTGATCTCTCCCGAAACTGAGAAAAATCACCCCGCGATGATGCGTTTATTTAGACTTGATGATCGTTAAGCAACTGGCCAGTGGAGTGGCGCTAGCTCACCGCCGGTAGGCGTATGGTGAAGATGCAGCCGCCTTCCTTGCGATTCTCGGCCCGGATGCTGCCACCCTGTTTCTCCATCAGGCTGTAGCTGATCGATAGCCCCAATCCGGTACCCTTGCCCAGCGGCTTGGTGGTGAAGAATGGCTCGAAGATGCGCGTCAGGTTCTCCGGGGCGATGCCGTGGCCGCAGTCGATCACGGCGATGGTGCAGAACTTCCCCTCCCGGCCGGTGCGCAGGCACAGCTCAGGGTCTTTGCTCTCGGCCATGGCATCCAGGGCATTGCCGATCACATTGATCAGCACCTGCTGGATCGCCTGCGGCATCACCTTAGCCCTCCCGGCCGAGGGGCTGTACTGCTTCACCAGCCGCACCGCCTTGAGCCGCTTGTCGAATCGCAGCATCTCCAGCGCCAGTTCGGTGATGTCGTTCACCTCCATTGCTTCCCACTGCCCGGAGTCGGGGTGGGCAAAGGTGGTCATCTGCCGCACGATCTGGTTGATGCGCTCGATCTGCGTGCGCAGCGTCTGGAGCTTCTCCTCGGTCACCCGCTCCGGCTTGCGCTGAAGCAACTGGAGCAGCGAATCCATGCTGGCCAGCGGGTTGGCGATCTCGTGGGTGATGCCGGCCGCCATCTGCCCCAGCGCCGCCATCTTCTCCTGCCGCGCCATGGCGTCGCGCTGCCGGCGCATGTTCCGGCTGAGTCGGCGGATGGCCCGGTTCTGTCGAACCAGCCTGCTGTGCTGCCGCCGCAGTGAGCGCGTGAGGTTGTTCGCCAGGTAAACCGTCAGCAGCAGGGCGACTATCCACCCGATGACCCGCCGGATGTCCACATCCAGCGCTCCCTGCCCGTGGGCAATGCCCAGCGCCACCGCCAGGAACACGCTCGCCACGCCGGCCATGGCCCATGCCGTCCCCCGGGGCAACAGCAGGCTCGCGAAGATCATGTGGAACACATAAAACCCGGCGATCGGACTGGTCAGCCCCCCGGTCAGCACCGTAAGCACGGTCAGGGCGGCCAGGTCGAGGATGATCTGTGCCCACGCCAGCGGGATCAGCCGCGCCGGCCGGGGAGTTCCCCGCGTCACCGCCCACATCGCCACGTTGTAGGCGAGGATCGTCACGCCGGTGACGAGCATCGTCGCCTCGGCATCGTACCAGTTCAGCCAGAGCCGGTCGGCCAGGGCGAACAACACCACGCATGACCCGGCGATCCAGCGCAGGCTGATGAACCAGCGCAACTGCGCCAACAGCGGATGACGAGTGATTCTTACTGTGTCTGCAGCGCCCATCGACTAACTGCTCTTGCCCTCAGGCGGACTGGTGGCCGGCCCCGGCTCGGTGGATTTCTCCAGGTCGAGCATCTGCTGCCCGGCTACATAATCGGTTAACACTATGCGGCGCACACGCTTAAGTGCTTCCACGGTCTTTGCCATTCGCTCCAGATTGTCGCGGATCTGCCGCAGATATCTTTCCTGCCCCTCGTTGCCCTGCGTGGAGCGCTTAAGCAGCTCAAGCTGCATCTGGATGATGATCATGGCGTTGTTCAGCTCATGGTTGAGCGTAAGTGCAACCTGGTGCAGGGTTTCCAGCTTGCGCTGCTCATTGGCCTGCAGGCGCTCGGCCGTCGCGTTGAACGAGCGGGCCAGCTCTCCGAACTCGTCATCTTCCGCGATGTTGATCCGCGTCTCAAACTTTTCCTCCGCCAGGGCGCGGCTGGCCTCCACCAGCCGGTCGACCGGCTGAAGCACCATCTCTGCCGCTCGCAGCAGGATCAGGATCGAGCAGTTTATCAGCAGCACAAAGGCGATCCCCAGCGCCAGTACGATCCAGCGGAAGCGGGCGATGAGTTGCGACTGTTCCGAGTCCGCCTTCTCGCGAACGGCCTGCGATACCTCTAGGATCGCCTGGTTCATCTGCACCGCGTTGGAGAGTGCTTCGCGGTTGTAGGCGATTGCCAGCGTCGGGTCCTGGCTGGTCGCCAGCGCTCCGACATTGGTGTAGAACGCGGGCAATGCATCGCGCAGTTCCTGCAGGTGCACGTCCAGCGAGTCTCCCTTTACAAACTGGTTCTGCGAAAGCTCCTCGATCTGGTGCTGTAGTTCCTCGGCCGAGCAGATCAGCTCATCGAGATGGTATTCCGACCCCTGTTGCAGGCGGTAAAGCTCGATCTGTACCCGGGCTACCTGCCCACTGAGCTTGCTCACCAGGTCGACGGTGGTCATGGCCTCGCTGCGGACGGCGCTTAAGTCTGCCAGGAATCCCTGCAGCAGGAAGATGGCGGTGATCGCCACCACCAGTACCAGCAGCACGAGGGAACCGAGGATTGCCAGCAGCCTGCGTCGCAGCATCGAGCGTCACCTCACGTCGCGCCGCAGGCGAGGCGCCGGGCCTTCCACACCCAGTTGCGACCATCCATCGCCCAATTCCTCAAGCAGTTCGTAGATCACGTGGTAATCCTCGATCCCACAGGGCAGGAACCGCGTCGCGCCATACTCGGCCAGCGCGGTTCTGCCATCGGCGCTCTTGTCCATCTCCAGCATTACGCGCGCCAGTTCAGCGCCGATTGTGTCGGCCACGTCGCTGCGGACCACCAGTGAGTTCTCCGGCACTTCGCCGGAGCGGGCAAGGATGCGAATCGGCTTGTCCGGGTTGGCCCGCTGCCAGGCCTCCACCCGCAGGTTTTTCGCGGCCGCCGCCGATGTCAGGCCCCGGCTCATGACATCCAGCGCATCATCATGCGTGCCGGCCCAGACTATCCTCGGCGGGTCCTGCCCCTGCATGATCCCCGCCCGCATCATCTCAACAAAGGGAAACAGATTCCCGCCTGTGGTAGTGCGAACCATCGCCACCGACTGCCCGGCGAGCTGCTTGACTGACGTGATCGGCGAATCCTCCGGCACGCAGATCACGCCGTGGTAGGTGCTCCGGCCATCGCGCAGCTCGGTCTTGAGCATCACTTTCGCGTCCAGCCGATCCACGCACAGCACGGCCACCAGGCTCCCCAGCAGGGCGGAATCGATCTTCTTCTCCTCAAAGTCCCTCAGGACGGTGGCGTAACTGTTGCCGGTGACCAACTGCACCGGCCGACCAAGCTGCTTCGCGATGTAGTCGGCCAGGATCTCCTGCCGCCTGCGCATCACAAAGATATCGCGCTCGGGGATCACGCCAATCCGCACCGGCTCAGGCGGCGCCGGCGCAGTCGCCGCCCCCGGCGACGATCCATCAGGCGAGCCTTCAAAGAACATCGACAGCCCGACGATGATTGCCAACACCACGGCCGCGAGGATGATCAATTGCGATTTCACGCTTTTGAATGTACCAGCCGAATGTAGGAAATCATCTCTATGGCCTTCTTAAATGGAACCACAGATAGGCACCAATGCGCCAAGATGATTGCTGGCAGGATTGTACTTTGGACTAGATCAGGTTCTCCCGGGCACGATCTTCTTCCTCGAGGTTCTTGCTGATGCCCAGTTCATCCAGTTTGCGGTACAGGCTGGAGACGCCGATTCCCAGTGACTTGGCCACCTGCACCTTGTCGTAGTTGTGTCGGCGGAGGCTGGAGATGATGTGTTGCCGCTCGAAGTCGCGCAGGGCTTCCTTAAGGTCTTCGCTGACCTCGTCGCTGGCGCCCTCCTGGGCGAAGGGAAGATCCTGCACGCTGATTGGCCGATCGTCCGCAAAGATCACCGCCCGCTCCATCACGTTCTCCAGCTCGCGGACATTCCCGCGCCACTCGTGGTTGAGCAGCGCCCGCATCGCGCCATTGGTGACCCCGGGGATGGTCTTGTTCATCTGCCGCGAGTACTTCTCCAGGAAGTGATGCACCAGCAGGGGGATATCTTCCTTGCGCTGCCGCAGGGGAGGCAGCATAAGTTGCACGACATTGAGGCGGAACAGCAGGTCTTCGCGGAACTCGTTGTTTGCGACCATCCTGGCCAGGTCGCGATTGCTGGCCGCCACGATGCGAACATCGATTGGCCGGGGATGCGTGTCCCCCACGGGCACCACCACGCGCTCCTCCAGCACCCGCAGCAGTGAGCTTTGCACCGCCAGCGGCAGGGTGGATATCTCGTCGAGGAAAAGCGTTCCGCCGTTGGCCGCCTCGAAATAGCCGATCTTGTCGCGCACCGCGCCGGTAAATGCGCCGCGGCGATAGCCGAACAGTTCCGATTCCATCAGCGACACCGGGATCGCCCCGCAGTTCACCGCCACGAACGGCTTGTCGCGCAGGGCGCCGTTGTAATGCAGCGCCCGGGCGAACAGTTCCTTTCCCGTTCCCGATTCTCCAATGATCAGGACATTGCTCTTGACCATGGAGAGCTTGCGCACCATGGCGAAGAGCTTCTCCATGGCCGGCGACTTGCCGATCAGGTTATGGAAGGTCGCGCCCTCCGCCAGTCGCTCGGTGAGTTGCCTTCGGCTAATCACCAGGTCGCGAAGCTGTAGCGCCCGGTCGATGCGCATGAGGATTTCATCAAGCTGTACCGGCTTGAGTACGTAGTCGGCCGCCCCCATGCGCATGGCCTCGACGGCGCTGTCGATGGTCCCGTAGGCGGTGAGGATGATGACCGGCGTCTCCGGGGCGATCTGGCGGATCTCCTTGAGCAATGCCACGCCATCCATGTGCGGCATGCGTATGTCGGAGAGTACGACATCGACCGGGCGCTGGAGGATGATGTCACGTGCCTTCGCGCCATCGGGCGCCTGTACGACCTCGTATCCCTCGCCGGCGAAAAGCTCTGCCAGCGATTCGCGCAAAACCTCTTCATCCTCAGCGATCAGAATGCTTTTGCTCATCGATTTGGCTGGTGCGTCACTCACAGGCGACCATATTACAGATGCCGGGCATGCTTTTCTCCCCGTCCAGGGCCCAAAGCGCAATTTGTTGGAAACACTCCCATGGCGCAAGCACCCGAAGCGCTCCGGTGTCGCCTGTAGCACACCGCGGCCGGCCGAGCTTTCGTGATCGTAAGTAACCCTCACAGCTTGCCATAGACACGCATTTGCCCGGGCTAAAGCACCCGCTATCACCTCTTGCCAGGGGCCGCCGGCAGCTCGCAACTACATATTGATCAGATGAACGTGTGATTAACGAAAATCACAACAAAGAGGTTTTATTAAATGTTAGTGCGAGGTATCTCCGACTGCTGCCGAGATTCTTGCGTTGCATGCTGCTGAACGGATGGTTACGGTGAACCCCATCCTTAGTTCACACCGGTTGGTGTCTGGCACCAGTCAAGGAGGTCTTATGAAATTCACATCG
Source organism: Planctomycetota bacterium (assembly GCA_029777755.1). Taxonomy (GTDB): domain Bacteria; phylum Planctomycetota; class Phycisphaerae; order Tepidisphaerales; family Tepidisphaeraceae; genus CAIQIQ01. Next base: position 257 of record JAKORQ010000468.1, on the reverse strand, counting down.
AAGAGGCGGCCCGGTCGTCTGCAACTTATTGAGAGCCTGGAGAGCCGTGTCCTGCTCGCGAGTGACCCGGTCGTAAGTGTCGGGGCGGTCACCTCCAGTACCGTCTCGGTCCAATGGGCGCCCATCTCGGGTGCGAGCGCCATCCGCGTCTATCTCGCTCCTGAGCCATCGACCACCTCAGGGGCGCCGTTGCCCAGCCAGGTGCTGGTCGCGACACTCCCCGGCAGCGCCACCAGCTATCAGCTCAACAATCTTGC
>JAKORQ010000467.1 GCA_029777755.1 Planctomycetota bacterium | reverse complement strand
GCAGCGCGGAAGGGATTCGGACAGAGCTTCGCAAACGATGGCCTGGACAGGAATGTCACCGGCCTGCCTGCGGGCATGCTCGAGCACCAGCGCGCTGCGGTCGGCGAGAATAAGCTGTAGTTCAACCCCGTGACGTTGCGCGAGCGCACGCAGATGAAGCGGAACATCGCCGCCGCCACAGGCGACATCCAGCAGCGTCAACCGCTTACGCCCAAGCTTCCTGGCGATGCGCAACACTTCCGGCAGGAAGCAGCGGGCTGTCCGGGAGATACGGTTGATCCGCAGCAGTCCGCGCAACGCGCGCACGTGCTCGTCCGGCGCGATCGCCGGGCTGTCCATCAGTTCATCGACGCGTTGACGGGGAAGCGAACCAATCACGGCCGATTGTAGGTATCGATCGTGTGCGTATATACTTCAGGCGAGCCCTGGAGTAACTATGCGTCTTCTTTCGACAACCGTTTGTCTGCTGCTGATGGTGTGCGCACTGGGCTGTCGAAAGGCGGCGGAGCATACAGGCGCAGCGCAAGGACAGTATCACGCCGTGGCCACCGTCGGCATGGTGCGCGACCTGGTGGAGAATATCGCCGGCGAGAAGGCGTTTGTGCAGAGCCTCATGGGCGCCGGCGTTGACCCGCATCTTTACAAGCCAACCCGCGATGACGTCGCCCGCCTGATCCGCGCGAAGATCGTCTTCTACAACGGGCTTTATCTTGAGGGGAAGATGATCGACGTGCTGGAGAAGATCGGGGCGAAAAAGCCCGTCCACGCCGTCGCCGCCAACCTCCAGGAGCAGTATCTGCTCTATCCGGACGGGATGAGCGCTCATCCAGACCCGCACGTGTGGATGGATGTGTCGGCATGGATAAAGGCCGCCCGGGAGGTGGAGCAGGCGCTGATCGCGTTCGATCCGACCAATGCCCAGTTGTACCGCACCAACGCGGCGGCCTACATCGGCCAGCTTGAGCAGCTCGACAGCTACGGCAAGCGCGTGATGGCGACCATCCCGGAGGAAAGCCGCATCCTGATCAGCTCGCACGACGCCTTCAACTACTTTGGCCGGGCGTACAACATTGAAGTGATGGGCGTGCAGGGACTGAGCACCGAGTCGGAAGCGGGCCTGCGGCGGATCAACGAGCTGGTTCGCATGATCGTCGAGCGCAAGGTGAAGGCGGTGTTCGTTGAGTCGAGCGTGCCGCGCAAGAGCATCGAGGCGCTGATCGCCGGCGTCCGCGCCCGCGGGGGCGAGCTGGAGATCGGCGGGGAGCTGTTCACCGACGCCATGGGCGAAGAAGGCACCTACGAGGGAACCTATATCGGAATGATGGACCATAACCTGACCACCGTGGCCCGGGCGCTGGGGGGAGAGGCGCCGGTGCGTGGAATGCAAGGGAGGCTCGGTCATGAGCGAGAGTAAGGCGCCCGCCGCGACATCGGGACAGGCGGCAACATCCGCGAATGTCTCGCCGCTGGGCAGCGAGCATCTGCCCGATGCCGCGCTGAGCATCCATGACATGACGGTGGCGTACCACCGCAAACCGGTGCTCTGGGACGTGGACATCGACGTGCCGGCCGGCAAGCTCTGCGGGATCATCGGCCCCAACGGCGCGGGCAAGAGCACGCTGATCAAGGCGGTGATGAACCTCGTGCCGCGCGTATCGGGCAAGGTGCTGATCTTCGGCAAGCCGTACGAGCAGAACCGTCACCGCGTCGGCTACGTGCCGCAGCGGGAGAGCGTGGACTGGGATTTTCCCGTCAGCGCGCTGGATGTGGTCTGCATGGGCTGCTATGGCCGGATCGGCTGGCTCAAGCCCGTTTCGCAGAAGTATCGGAAGCTGGCGATGGAAGCGCTGGAGCGCGTTGGCCTCGCCGACCTGGCGAAACGGCAGATCAGCCAGCTTTCCGGCGGTCAGCAGCAGCGCACCTTCCTGGCGCGGGCGCTGGTACAGAACGCCGATCTTTACCTGATGGATGAGCCGTTTGCCGCGGTGGATGCGGCGACCGAGCGGGCGATCGTGGAAGTCCTGCGCGAGCTGCGCGCCAACGGCAAGACGGTGCTGGTGGTTCACCATGACCTGCAGACGGTGCAGGAGTATTTCGACCACGTGATCATGATCAACATGCGCATCGTGGCGCACGGCGCAACCGAGCAGGTGTTCACGCCGGAGAATCTGCAGAAGACCTACGGCGGCAAGCTCACGCTGCTGGCCGAGGCCGCGCATGCCCTTGCCGCAGGGAAGCGAAAATGAGTTACGTCACCGCCATCGCGAGCGAGGACTCCCTCTGGCGCGCCCTGGAGAGCTTCCTGCTGCTGCGCGACTACAACACGCGCGTGGTGGTACTGGGAGCGGTACTGCTGGGGGCAGCGGCCGGGCTGATCGGCACATTCATGCTCCTGCGCAAGCGGGCGCTGATCGGCGATGCCCTCTCGCACGCCACGCTCCCGGGGATCGTGGCGGTGTTCATGTTCGCCACGATATCCGGGATGGATGCCAAGTCGCTGCCGCTGCTGCTGGTGGGGGCGGCCGGCTCCGGCCTGCTGGGGATCCTGATGGTGCTGATCCTGCGCAACTCCACGCGCATCAAGGAAGACAGCGCCATGGGGATCGTGCTGAGCGTATTCTTCGGCGGCGGCATCGCCCTGCTGGGAATTGCGCAGCGCATGGAGCAGGGACACTCGGCCGGCCTGGAGTCATTTATCTATGGCAAGACTGCCTCGATGGTGGCATCGGACGCGATGCTGATCGGGCTGGTGGCGCTTTGCGCGGCCGGGCTTTCGATGTCCTTTTACAAGGAATTTCGGCTGATCTGCTTTGATGAGTCATACGCGCGCAGCCAGGGCTGGCCGGTGTTGCTGCTGGATGTGGTTCTGATGGCGATGGTCACGCTGGTGACGGTCATCGGGCTTCAGGCGGTGGGACTGGTGCTGGTGATCGCTCTGCTGGTGATCCCGGCGGCAGCAGCCCGCTTCTGGACCAATCGACTCTGGAAGATGCTGGTGATCGCCGCGACGGCCGGCGCGCTCAGCTGCTATGTCGGCACGCTTGCCAGCGCCATGCTGCCGGATCTGCCATCGGGCGCGATGATCGTGCTGGCGACATCGCTGGTGTTTGCCTTGAGCATGTTTCTCGGGCCGGCCGGCGGGCTGGTGCACCGCTATCGCACCTACCGCAAGCTGCAGCGCAAAATCGCCAGGCAAAACGTGCTTCGCGCGATCTTCGAGCTGGTGGAGCATGGGATCGAGGATACCGGCGTGCCGCAGCATATCCCGGCGGTGAGTTTCGAGGCGATCCTGACGAAGCGATCCTGGAACCGGCGCCATCTGGCCCGTGAGCTGCGGCGCTGCCAGTCGGGTGGGATGGTTGTGCACATGGGTGACCATCACTGGCGACTGACAACCGAGGGACTGGCCGAGGCCCGGCGGATCGCGCGGCAGCATCGGCTGTGGGAGATCTACCTGATCTCCCACGCGGATATCGCGCCCAGCCACGTGGACCGCAGCGCCGACATGATCGAGCACGTGCTGGGCGAAGGACTGGTGGCGGAACTGGAGGCGATGCTGGATGCCGGGAAGAAGGCGACTCCCCCGGCCAGTCCGCACAGCATAGGTGGAAAGGAGTCCGGCGATGTCGCGCATGCTTGAGGCACTATCGACATGGGAATGGTCGCTGGACGGCTGGATCGTGCTGGCGGGCGTCCTGTGCGGCGTGGCGGCCGCCCTGCCGGGCTGCTTCCTAGTGCTGCGACGGATGAGCCTGATGGGTGACGCCATCAGTCATGCGGTGCTGCCCGGCCTGGCGGCCGCGTTCTTCCTCACCGGCAGCCGCGCCAGTTTGCCGATGTTCATCGGGGCAGCCGTCGTCGGCGTGCTGACGGCAGTTTTCGTCGAGTGGGTCAGCCGATTCGGAAAAGTTGATGAAGGCGCATCGATGGGCGTGGTCTTCACCACGCTGTTTGCCCTGGGGCTGGTGATGATCGTACAGGCGGCCGACAGCGTCGATCTCGACCCCGGCTGCGTGCTGTATGGCGCAATTGAGCTTACCCCGCTGGATACCGTGAGTATCGCGGGGCTGGATATCCCGCGGGTGGTGCCGATCCTGGGCGCGGTCACGCTGATCAACATTGTCTTCATCGTGCTTTTCTACAAGGAGCTGAAGATCAGCTCCTTTGACCCGGCGCTGGCTACCTCGCTGGGGATCAACGCCCGGCTGATGAACTACCTGCTGATGGGGATGGTGGCGGTGACGGTGGTGGCATCGTTCGAGAGCGTGGGCAACATCCTGGTGGTGGCCATGCTGGTGGTGCCCGGGGCGGCCGCCCATATGCTCACCGATCGGCTGTGGGTGATGCTGCTGCTGGCCGGGATCATCGGGGCAGCCAGCGCCATCCTCGGGCATATCTCGGCCATCGCCATCCCGCCGCTGTTTGGCTACCAGTCGACCAATACGGCGGGAATGATGGCGCTGTGCGCGGGAGCGATTCTCGCGCTGGCAGTGCTGTTCGGCCCGCGCTACGGGCTGGTGAGCCGGGCGATAAACAAGTGGCGGCTGAGCATGTCGATCGCATCTGACGACCTGCTGGCGCTGCTGGCGCGCGGCGAGGAGAACGGCTATGCATCGCTGCCGACCGCCCGGCTGCAGTCACAACTGAGGCTGCGCGCGTTTTCCATGCGGTCGGTCGTCCGGAGGCTTATCGCGCTCAAGTCCATCATCCCCCTGGGGACGGATCTTCAGCTAACCGAGAAGGGACGAGGCTCGGCGAAGAACCTGCTGCGCTCCCATCGCCTGTGGGAGAGCTACCTGAGCGACCAGATGGGTGTCCGGCCCGACCACGTGCACGCCTCGGCCGAGCGACTGGAGCATGTTACCGATCAGCAGATGCGCGAGGAACTGGCCCAGAGCGCCCCCGACGGCACAGATCCGCATGGACATAGGGTGCCGGAGGAGAGCGAGGGAGAGTAAAGGACGCAGCTTATTGCGAGAATCTGCCTGAGAGGCGAGTCGGATTTTTGAATTTGGCTTTCGAGTTTCGATTGAGAACGATATCGAAAATCGCAAATCACGCTGCCGCTTGCTCCTTTGCCGGCTGTGTCTTTACCATCGCAAGCAGTATTCCGCCGAGGATGAACATGCAGGCCACGCCCAGTACGCCGGTGCGGCTGGAGCCGGTGATGGCCGCGAATATCCACAGCAGCGACGAGCCGATCGCCCCGGAAAAGCGGTCGAGGATGCCGTAGACGCTGAAGTATTCGCCGCTGCGGTTGGGCGGGATCATGCGGGCGTAGAGTGAGCGGCTGAGCGCCTGGGTTCCGCCCTGGACGGTTCCCACCATGATCGCCAGGGTGATGAAGTGGGCGGAGGTGCTCATGAAGTACCCCAGCAGCGCGATGGCGACGTACACGCAGATACCGGTGAGGATCAGCGTCCGGGCGGCGAAGAAGCGCGTCAGGTAGCCGAACAGGAAGGCAAACGGAACGCCCACCAGTTGCGTGAGCAGGATAGCGATGATCATCACCTCCTGCTGGATCTTGAGTTCCGATCCGTAGAGGGTGGCCATGCGGATGATGGTGTTGATGCCATCGCTGTAGAGCATGAACGCCACCAGGAACAGCAGGATCTGCGGCTCATGGCGCAGGCGGCCGAGGGTCTCCAGCAGCATCCTCACCATGCCGGAGATCGCCTGCTTCACCGACATGCGCCCGCCGCCGGGTGTCTCGGGGACATGCAGCATCAGCGGGATGGCAAACAGCAGCCACCATCCGCCGGTGAGAACGAATGCCAACTTGCTGGCCAGCGCCTTGTCCTCCATGGCGAGGACCATCCCCAGCGAGATCATCAGGGCGATGCCGCCGCCCAGGTAGCCCATGGCGAACGCCCCGGAAGAGACGCGGTCGGATTCATCCGGCCGGGCGATGTGCGGCAACATGGCGTTGTAGCAGACGAACGCACACATGATGGCGATGTTGGCGGTGGCGAACAGTGCGCCGGCGACGAGCCATCCCCCCTGCGGGATGAAGAACATCCCCGCGGTGGCCGCCGACCCGATTACCGTGAGTATTGCCAGCAGGCGTTTCTGCGCGCCCAATGCATCGGCGACCGCGCCCAGCAGCAGCGACACGACGGCCGAGACAAGGATGGCAACCCAGGTGATGCCGCTGTACAGCTCTCCGGCATCATCCCTGCCAGCGGTGGCGAAGCCGTCGAAGAATGCCGGGAACACGGCCGTGATGATGATGGTCATGAAGGCCGAGTTGGCGAAGTCATACATTGCCCAGGCGCGCAGCTCCCGGCGGTGCAGTCCCAGTGCGTTCAGAGTCTTTTGAAAAGCGGACAAATCATCTCCTCTGGTCAGGGACAATTATCCTATTCGAGAAACGGATGAGTCTGCCATAGTACCCGCGCCACTGCTATAGTGACGCGCATGAGCGACTGGGCGATATACCTGCTGCTGCTGGGCGGGCTGGCGGCCTCACTGTTCGTGGCGCTGCTGCAATTGCCCGGGCTTTGGCTGATGCTGTTGCTGGCCGGCGGGTATGTCTGGGCGACAGATGGAAAGCACATGGGGATCGGGGCGTTTATCATAATGCTGCTGATCGCCATCGCGGCCGAGATCATCGAGACATTCGCCGCCGCCCATGGCGCCAAACGTGCGGGCGCGGGAAAGACGGCGATGGCGCTGTCCATCGTCGGGGCGATCATCGGCGGGATCTTCCTGAGTTTCCTGGTGCCCGTGCCGGTACTGGGTACGCTGGTGGGAGTGTGCCTGGGAGCATTCATCGGGGCGGCCGGCGGCGAAGCAATTCGCGGCGGGGACGCCAATCAATCGATGAAGAGCGGCCTGGGCGCGGCGGCCGGGCGACTGGTGGGAACGGTGGTGAAGCTGGGCTTGGGGTTTGTCATGGTGCTGGTGGCAGCCATCGCAGCCCTGCCGATAGACAGGGGATCTGCGGGCGCGCCGCCTGTGGCATCGGCGCCTGCAACCGCGCCGGCGACGCAGGCGGGGGAATGAAAAACGGCTGCCGCTTCCCTGGCCGGCAGCCGCAAATCACGTAACGTTCCCTACAGAAGGCAAATTTACGAGCCGGATCGGCGTGCGCCTACGCCCATTTGCCAAAAACCGGGATGTATAATGCGTTTCGGCAAAATGCCTACAATTGATGAGTCTGCTTCAAAGTTGAAAGGAATTCTGTAGTTATGGCGTGGACGGCGTTATGTAAAGTGAGTGATCTCTCTGAGGGAGAAGGGCGCTTCGTGGAGTCCGGCGACCACCAGATCGCCCTGTTTCTCATCGATGGACAGGTGCACGCCGTCCAGGATACCTGCCCGCATGCCGGAGCTTCGCTTTCTTCCGGGTTCGTGGAAGATGGCTGCGTGGTCTGCTCGTGGCACTACTGGGCGTTCAAGCTGAGTGATGGAACAATGGCCAGCGGCGGCAGGGCAAAATTGCGCGTCTATTCGACCCGCATCGTCGGCGAGGGCCCTGATGCCGTCGTGGAAGCCGATATCTAACAGGAGTAATTGATATGCAGGAACATGTCGCCAAGGCGTTGGAGTGGAACTTCAACCTGCTCAAGATGCACCTGGCCGATTTCAGCGACTCCGACATGCTCACACGGCCGGTGCCGGGTGCCAACCACACCGCCTGGCAGGTGGGACACCTGATCTGCTTCGAGAATCGCGTGGTGAAGGCAGTGGGCGGCTCGATGCCCGACCTGCCGGACGGATTTGAGCAGGAATACTCCAAGGAGACGGCCAAGTCAGACGACCCGGCGCAGTTCGACCAGAAGGACAGCCTGATTTCCCTCTACGATCGTCAGAGGAAAGCGACAATCGCATGGGCAACTTCGCTGAAGGCAGAGGACCTTGACCGCGCCACTCCCGAGGGGCTGCGCAATCTCGTGCCCAACATCGCGGCCGTCCTTGACCTGATCTCCTCCCATGTCACCATGCACGTGGGGCAGATCCAGGTGATCCGCCGCAAGCTGGGCAAGCCGGTTCTGTTCTAAACTGGTTGGAAACTCAGATGAACGCGAACTAACGCAGATTGCTCCTCTGGCTGCCTGGTTTTTCGAGCAATCTTTGATCGATAGTAAAAGAGCCGCGACGTTTTTCGCGTCGCGGCTCTTGTTATTCTCAGTCAATCAACAATAAGCAGCTCTCACACTCGCTCTGCCGCCACGAGATCCTCATACGTCTCCCGCCTGCGGATGAGCTTTACGTTTTCCCCGTCCACCAGCACCTCGGCTGCCCGGCGGCGGTTGTTGTAGTTGCTGCTCATCGCGAAACCGTAGGCGCCGGCCGTGAACACGCTCAGCAGGTCGCCGCGCTTGACCATCGGCAGCGGGCGCTCGCGGGCCAGGAAGTCGCCGGACTCGCAGATCGGACCGACGATGTCGACCACTTCGCCGTTGGCCGGCAGACGATCCTTGTTTCTCTCGGTGGGCACATTGGCCGGGTCGGGAACAGCAGGCCAGATGTAGTGGAATGAGTCGTAAAGCGCGGGGCGGATCAGGTCATTCATGCCTGCGTCGACGATGACGAACTTCTTCGCCCCGCCCATCTTGCGATACAGCACGCGCGTCAGAAGTATGCCGGCGTTGCCCACGATGTAGCGGCCAGGCTCCAGGGCGATGCGGTACGGTTTGCCCTTCAGCAGCGGCAGCAGCGCCCTGGCATGTTCCGTCACCGGCAGCGCCTGCTCGGGATGCTGGTAGTTCACCGCGTAGCCGCCGCCCAGGTCCAGCCACTCGATGCGATGCCCCTGGAGCATCAGGCGGTCGATCAGGGCCGTGACCTTCTTCACGGCCTGCACGTATGGATCGATCTCATAGACCGGCGAGCCGATGTGGATATGGATGCCTGCGACGTGCAGGTTCTTCAGCCCTCGATAGCGCGCAAAGAACTGCTCGGCGCGCTCGATGTCCACGCCGAACTTGGTCTCCTTCTTGCCCGTGGTGGTGAACTTGTGCGTGTGGGGATCGACGTCGGGGTTCACGCGCAGGGCGCCGACCGCCTTCTTGCCCATCTCCCCGGCGATGCGGTCGATGTTCTCGGCTTCCTCTTCGCTCTCGATGTTGAACGCCGCGATGCCGGTCTCGATGGCATAGCGGATCTCCTCATCGGTCTTGCCCACGCCCGCGTAGATGATCTTCGCCGGGTCGCCACCTGCCTCCAGGGCGCGGAAAAGCTCGCCGCCGGAAGTCACATCAAACCCGCAGCCGGCCTCGGCCAGCAACCGGCAGATGTGCAGGTTGCCGCAGCTCTTGATGGAGAAACAGATAGTCGGGTTGACCGGCGCAAACGCGCCGGCGATCTGGTGGTAGTGGTCCAAAATCGTCTTCTTGGAGTAGACGTAAGTGGGCGTGCCAAACTGTTCGGCAATCTGGCTGGCCTTCACACCCTCGCAGTACAGCTCACCGTTCTTATAGAGGAATTGATCCATCCGAATCCTCGCCTAAGGCATCAAACGCATTCCCAAACCCAAACTATCATTTATACCCGATACGCCGCTTCCGGGCGAATCGCCCGGCAAGGGCACAAAGCCCCCGCCGCGGACGAGCGCCGCTTTCCCGGGACTTCACCGTCGAGTCAGTTGGGCTTGAGCTCTCTACCTCAAGTGGAGCGGCTTGTCTTGTAGACCGCGGGACTTCGCTCGGTGGTGGTCTACCCGAGTAGCATTCACATTGCCCGGCATCGAGACGTCAACCTTGCGTGACTTCGCTTCGTGCTGAACAGATGATGCAGTCGATCGGTTTCCCTGGCTCTGATCGTGCATGTTCGTCAAGGATCACCTTACCTCCCGCGCGGCCCAGACCGCTCGCTCCACTTTGAGAGGAACTGGGCTAGAAGGTCAGGTTAAGCTCCGCCCGCAGGAAGAAGGCATCGTCATCCCGGTCGGATGAGTAGTAATTGCCGGGGATGAAGTACTCCGCCCACAGGTGGCCGGTGACAAAGCGGTTGAACTTGTGCCGCACGAACGCCTGGGCCAGGTGGCCGCGAAAGTAGCCATCGCCAAACCCGCCGACAGAGCCATAGGTGCGCTCATCCGCCCACAGGGCATAGTAGGAGATGCTCACGTTGGTATTGGCGGTGGGCATCATCTCCCAGGTCGGGCCGATGCGGTAGTGGTTGGTCACCTCGGCGATGCGCGTCTCGGAAGCCATGGTGTAGACATACAGCTCGCTGAACTGCGGCCAGCGCCCCCACAGCGGATCGAACGCCTCGTTGTCGGAAGTGCTCGGGTCGTCGCCAGAGAGGAACTCAAAGTTCAGGTGCAGGCGATTGTCCATCCTGTCGCGGAACGCCCAGGTGGTGCGGGCGGTCACGCCGAATGCATCCAGGTCGTCGGTGCCGGGAGTAAAGCCATTCTCGCGCTTCCCGAACTGGTAGGCTGCCTCGATGCGGGCGCCCAGGTTGTCGTTGAATGCGTGCTCGGCACGCGCGCCAATGGTGTAGATGTCGGCCTCATCGCCCAGGCGAGGCAGGGCGATGGGATCCTCGGCGTGCTTGTAGATGAAGTAGGCGTCGTAGCG
>JAKORQ010000043.1 GCA_029777755.1 Planctomycetota bacterium | reverse complement strand
CGACGATATCCTTGTCGATCCCAAGTTCGGCACAGGATGCGTGAAGGTGACTCCCGCGCACGATCCAAACGACTATGCCGTCTGGCAGCGTCACAAGGGGCAGGCCGACGAGATCGACATCATCAACATTCTCAATCCCGACGGCACGCTCAATGAGAATGCCGGCAGCTATGCGGGCATGCGGCGAGACCTCGCCCGTAAGAAGGTGGTGGAGGACCTGGCTCACCAGGGCCTGCTGGAGAAGGAAGAGCCTTACGAAACCCAGGTGGGGCACTCGGATCGTTCCAAGACCCCGATCGAGCCGTACCTGTCGGATCAGTGGTTTGTTCGCATGGCGCCGCTGGCCGAGCCGGCGTTGGAAGTGGTGCGGCGGGGGATCATCAAGTTCCATCCTGAGCGTCACGCGCAGCAGTACCTCTCCTGGCTGGGCGAGAAGCGCGATTGGCCGATTTCACGACAGCTCTGGTGGGGCCATCGGATTCCCATCTGGACGAAGGAGGTTGAACTGCCCTCCGACGTCAGGCCTGAGCCTGTGCCCGGCCACGATTACGATGCCCAGACGCTCGCGGCGCTGAGAAACGCCCTCGGCGGCGATTGGAACGAGACTCTGAAAGGCCAGGGTGAGTATTTCCTCCGCATCGAGAACATCGCCGACCGTCCCGGCTGGATCCGCCTCACGGTCTGCATCCGCCACGAGGACGCGCCCATCCAGCAGATCCTTGAGAAGGCTGGTTTCGTACAGGATCCGGATGTCCTCGACACATGGTTCTCCAGCGCCCTCTGGCCGCACTCGACGCTGGGCTGGCCGGAGAAGACACCGGATCTTGCCAGGTGGAATCCGACGACGGTTCTCGTCACCGCCCGCGACATCATCACCCTCTGGGTGGCCCGCATGGTGATGTTCAACCTTTACAACATGGGGGAGAACAAGTGGACCAGTGAATCAGCGGGAGAAGCACAGGAGAAGATCGAGAAGCAGGGATCGCAGGTCGCGAATCACATTCCGTTCCATCACGTTGCCATCAACCCGACCATCCTCGATGGCAAGGGCGAGAGGATGAGCAAGTCGAAGGGCAACGGCGTCGATCCTGTCGACATCATTGAGACGCACGGCGCTGATGCGCTGCGCTTCACGCTGGCACACATGGCGACTGAAACGCAGGATGTCCGCCTACCGGTGAAGAAGCTGCCCAACGGCAAGAACACCAGCGAGAAGTTCGACGTCGGGCGAAACTTCTGCAACAAGATCTGGAACGCTTCGCGTTTCGCGCTGCTGAACCTACAGTCTGTCCCGACGATCAGGGATGGTGTGAAGATCACGCGGGAGGATCTTTCCCTCGCCGACAAGTGGATTCTCTCGCGGCTGGCCCGTACGGTGGCCGAGGCGAATGAGGCGCTGGAAAACTTCCGCTTTGATGTTTACGCCCGTACTTGCTACGACTTCTTCTGGCGCGATTTCTGCGACTGGTACGTGGAGATCGTCAAGCCGACGTTCAAGGACCCGCAGCGCGGCAGGGTGTCAGCCGCAGTGTTGGCGGCCGCCCTTGACCAGTCGCTGCGGCTGATGCACCCGGTGATTCCGTTTATCACCGAGACGATCTGGTGGAAGCTCAACAATGTGCTGGAGGATCGCTCCATCGATGGCATCATTGATGCACCCGCCAGCAGGTATCTTATCAAGGCTGCCTGGCCGACGGCAGGCGAAGCGCTAATTGATGAAGAGACGGAGCGAGACTTCACGCTCCTCCAGGACGTCATCATGGCGATTCGCACTGTCCGCAACGAACACAAGGTGGACGTGAAGCGGCAGGTGAACGTCTCTATTGCTACTCCCGCGGAGCAACTGGCGGAAGTGCTCACCAGCGCCAAGAGCACGATCGAGATGCTGGCAACCTGCCAGCTCACTGCCGTGGGCGGCAACGTGACGGCTCCGGCCAACGCAGTGCGATCCACGGTGGCCCGCTGCGACATCTACGTTGAGGGGCTGGTCGATCCGGAGGCGGAGAAGCAGCGCATCGCCAAACGCAAGGAGGAGTTGACCAGGCAGATCGCTGCCATGAAGGGGCGCCTGGAGAACCCCGGATACATCGCCAAGGCGCCGGCCCACCTGGTCGAGCAGACCCGCAAGCAGCTCGCCGAGGCGGAAGCCGAACTGGCGAAGCTCTGATTTACTGTTGTGATTGATCAGCGGCGGATGGATCAACCGGTTCATCTGCCGCCATTTGTTTTTGGGCTGGCGCTGCACAACGACTGCGCGTGAATGCCGCGAAGAAGAACACTGCGGTGGCAGCCAGTACCGCCCATGAAATGTCCGGGCGGATCCTCTCACAGAACCAGGCAAGGTCGCCATTGAGAGTCGGATGCGCCATCGATCTCGTCAGGCGGTTGGTGATCATCATGCAGTGAACCGTCTGCAGGAAGGTCAGCGCAACCAGAAAAAGGTTCAGGAAGGTCAGGCCGACGCTGGAGCCGATGACGATGGCGGCCGCCGTTGAGCCGTAAAGTAAATACCGCTCGTGCATCTGTGCGGGGATCGAGTAAAGCAGGAGCCATGGCACGATTATGGCGACGAGGAACCGCCGGTCGTTGCGCCGCCATTGCCTGGCGATGGCGATGCAGGAGATGGCCATGAACAGGCCGTAGACGACCAGCAGGAAATGACGTATCTGGATGTCGATGGTCGCCGGGCTGCCATCAGAGGAGCTGACCAGCCAGCCGGGCATGTCCAGCGTCATCATCACTTCCTTGGGATTGCGCCAGCCGAAGCGCTCCGCCAGCAGGGCGGGCAGGTTGTTACCTGGCCCCACGACCATGTTGGGATGGCGCTCAGTACCATACATGAAGCCAAGTTCCCACCAGCCGGTGGTGCCATGGAAGTACACGATGCAAAGCATCAGCGTTATCGCGACGACCCCTCCCAGCGAATACCACTGCTGCCGCAGCGGCAGCCATATGGCGGCGGCCGTCACGGCCAGGGAAACGGCGATCAACAGCCACGTCCATATGCTAAAGTCGGCGAGGCTTGGCCGAACGATCAACCAGATGCCAAACAGCGCCACCGGTACCCATGTCCAGCGCCATCGCTTCGGCAGCACGCGCCAACCATTGATGATCAGCACCCCCGCGGCTGCCGTGGTCACCCATAGCAGTGCCGGCCAATCGAGGATGCGATCTGGAGTGCTCACGTCGTTGTCGGCGGGATACGAGAGCAGCCAGCCGGAGAGGATCAGGGCCGACATAAAGGCAAACCCGCAGGCCCAGCGCAGTGCCTTGCCAAATTCTCCCGCGAAGATCGGCCAGAGTAGAAAGACCGGCACCACGAACAGCTGTTGCCCCTTGAACATGGCGCCGATGCCCATCACCATCCCGGCGAGGAACCAGTGATTCCAGCAGGCCAGCAGCACCGTCCAGAGGAAGAAGGGTATCACCCACATGTCGGTCGACGGCCAGCCGTGGGCACTGGCAAACAATGCCGGGTTGAACCAGACCAGCAGAAACGCCAGTATGCCGCGAAAGCAGCCGTGGAGCAGTTTGTCGATCCGTGTCATGCCCGGACGCGCGGGCGGCCCGGTTCGCCAGATCCAGTGACGCACCAAGAGCAGGGCGGCGATGGCCGCCAGCCACTCGATGCTGGTGTTGTAGTACATGAGAAAGCCGTTGAACTCGTGGCTCTCCTGCCAGGTCTCGGGGTTCTCCTGCGTCCAGCTATTCCACTTGGCCCATGCGGCAAACAGCGCGAGCCTAAGCGGCGTGTAGTTGATCTTCTTCGCCTCGGGAGGGTTGGTAATGAGCTGGTTATCGTAGACGTTGAGGTAGCCTTCTTCTACGGCCTGCCTGCCAAAGCTGTAGTTGCGATTGATGTCGTAGCGGAAGCGGGCGATCTGCGTGTAATCCCAGAACCACTCCCGCGCCTGCACACCGATGATGGTCGATCCGATCAGGACGTCGAGCAGTATCAGCACGACTCTCCAGTGAAACAGACGCCTCGGCCAGGGGCTCGTTTGTGGCGGATCGATGGTGACGTCGGTCATCAGTGACATAGGCGGCCATGCACGCGGCACCCGGCCGCACCTCAAGGTTGTACCAGAAAGCTGTCGTTAAGTTGAAATGATCACACACAGTTGACAGAAAAAGCCTTCGGATCCTGGGAGGTTTCGCTCCTCTTTCGCCGTGGAAGCGGACAAGCGCGCCTGCTTGCGTACAATGCAGTCGTGCAGCGAAAAGTAATCCAGCAGCTTCCGCCCAATCTGGTAAACCGAATTGCCGCCGGTGAGGTCATCGAGCGGCCCGCGTCGGTGGTTAAGGAGTTGCTGGAGAACGCCATCGATGCTGGCGCCACGCACATCATCATCGAGATCCAGGATGGCGGAAAGGAGCTGATCCGCATCAGTGACAATGGTTGCGGTATCCCGCCGGAAGAACTGCCCCTGGCCTTCGCCCAGCACGCCACCAGCAAGCTCGCCTGTGACGAGGATCTGTTTCGCATCAGCACCATGGGGTTTCGTGGCGAGGCGCTGGCCAGCATCGGGGCGGTATCCCATGCCAGTATCACCAGCCGTATCGAGGGAAACGACGAGGCGTGGGTGGTGGAGAATCGCGGCGGCACGATCACTGCTCCGCAGGCGACGGCCGGCAATGTCGGCACCACCGTTGAGGTGCGGAACCTGTTCTTCAACGTCCCAGCCAGGCGAAAGTTCCTCAAGGGTTCGGCCACCGAGATGGGGCATATCAGCGACATGGTTCTGCGAACGGCGCTGCCGTATCCGCATATATCTCTCGAGCTGTACTCGTCGGGCCGATCCGTGCTGAAGCTGCCGGCTGCGAGCTTTCACGAGCGCCTGCTACAGGCGTGGCCGGATGAGTTCCGCGGCCAGATGCTGCCGCTGGAAGTGTCGGATGCGGAGATCCAGATTCACGGCATCATCGGCCTGCCGGACCTGGCACGCCCGACGGCGAAGTATCAGTACACCTACCTCAACGGAAGGTTCATCCGTGATCGCTTTCTTCAGCATGCAATTCGAGAGGCCTATCGCGGGCTGACAGAGCCTGGCCGGCACCCGGCGGCCATCCTGCTGATCACCATGCCGCCGCAGGATGTGGATGTGAATGTCCATCCCACCAAGATCGAGGTGCGCTTCCGTGATTCGGGACGTCTGCACGGACTGGTGCTGGCAGAGATCCGGGAGAAGCTGCTGGCCAATGACTTGGCGCCGCCGGCAACGTTCAAGACTCCCAGGCCGGCGGAGAACGCGGCGGCCGATCCGTTTGAAACGACCGCCCGCGAGAAGCTGGCGGAGTTCTTCAGCCAGCATTTTCCCGGGGAGGAATCCGCAGGGACGCCAGCTTCGCCAGTGCAGAGTGCAATAGGTTTCTTCCAGGCTCCCCACGTGATCGCCTTTCCCGAGGCGAACAAGCCGACATATCCCGATCCGACAACCATCGGGCAGAACCAGGGGCAGGGCAGCTATGCCGGCAAAGCGCCGGCCATCCAGTTGCACAACTGCTACCTGGTCGTGGAGAGTGGCGAGGGACTGGAGATCATCGACCAGCACGCTCTGCACGAGCGGATTCTGTTTGAAGAACTCAAGGCACGTATCACACGGGGGCCGCTGGAGTCGCAGCGATTGCTCATCCCTGAGCCCATAAAGGTTTCGCCGAAACAGATCGCTCTTCTCGATCAGATCCAGCCGGTGCTGCAGCGACTGGGGATAGAAGTGCAGCAGTTCGGCCCGGATACGATTGCCGTGCAGGCGTTTCCCAGCTTTCTTCATCGCATAGCGCCATCAAACTTCGTGCAGGAGTTGCTTGAGAAGGGGGAGAATGAGCAGCTTGACCTGCATGATGAGGAGCTGTTGCATGAAGTGCTGGACATGATGGCCTGCAAGGCCACGGTGAAGGCGGGAGATGCGCTTACGCCAGGCGAGATTGAGGCATTGATTTCCCGGCGCGACCTGGTGGAACGCTCCAGCAACTGTCCCCACGGCCGACCGACTACGCTTAAGCTCTCACTGCGTGACCTGGAGAAGCAGTTCAAGCGAACGGGCTTCTGAAAGACTCGGGCACAAATACAAATGGCCGGCATTTGCCGGCCATTCTCGCCGTTTCGACGTGCCTCCTGAAGACGCCGACAACGACGTTGTTGTGTCTGGTTCAGTACAGCGTGATCGATTCATCGAGGATCGCCAGGGAACCGGTGATCAGCCGATCCTTGGAACTGCTGGAGGTAACGCCGCTGGCTGGCAAATCTGCCCGCATGCGTATGTATCCGTACCGATCCAGCAGGCAGATCGAGACTTCCGCATCACGAGAGCCCGCCAGGGGGCGAAGCCTTCGATCCTCATCAACTAATACAAGCCCGCAAATCTCGCGGGCTTGCTCACAAATGGTCTGATCGTGGGACGTGACAACAGCGACGCTGTTGATGGCCATTTTCGCCTCCAGTTGCTGGCGGAAGCGAGCGATTTCACTGGCTTGCTCGCTGGACAGGCCATTCCTGGAGGCACAGTAGACCAGCATCACGGGCCGGTGTTTGAGCCATGCCGACTCATAGTGGTTTCCCATCTCATCGGCCAGCACGAATTGCGGAAAGCGGTCGCCCACTTTCAGGGGTTTAACATAGCTGGGCTGGACGTATCCCCGGACCAGGACCGCAAGGCAACAGGTAAGGATGAGTGCGTAGAGTATCAACGCACATCGCGCGCGATGTCTGGAGATTACCGCCATAGCCACTTACTTACTCATCGAGAGCTG
The DNA here is from genome assembly GCA_029777755.1 of Planctomycetota bacterium. GTDB lineage: Bacteria > Planctomycetota > Phycisphaerae > Tepidisphaerales > Tepidisphaeraceae > CAIQIQ01. Next base: position 20,002 of record JAKORQ010000043.1, on the reverse strand, counting down.
GAGATGCGTGGTACTCGCATATTGCGTAGACGACGCAGATTGCCCGAATTGCGCCCTCCGGCCCAACACACAAACAGTCTAGATTCGCCGTGCAGAGTCATCAATAAATATGTTCAGCCCTGGCGAATGCTGATGTAACTTGTGTGCTGTGCGTGAGTTATGGCTGATTGGGAGCAACAATGCAAAGAAGTTGATATAGCATCAGCAGGTACGGTGCAGAAATTCGGTGTCTATGCGCTGTGGCAAGAGGGGCAGCGATGATCGATTCCAGCTCGATCGGCCTGCCCATCTCCTGGTCGATCTGCATACTACTGCGATACGCACCCATCGTCTGCGTTTTGCGGATGTTCTGCTCGATCACGTCCTCCGGCAGTTCAACTCCCTCCGCCCGGGCGATTGCCACGATCTCATGCATGATGTTGCGGACCAGTTCCACGCCCTGAGGGTTGTTGACGATGCGGTCGGTCGCCAGTTGCAGGGCGGCGCCCAGGCCGTTGAATGGCACGTTCCAGACCAGCTTCTCCCAGCGGCCGGCGGCCAGATTTTCCAGCATCTGGCAGGGGACCTTGCTCGCGTTGAATATCTCGCAAATCCTACGCAGGCGAGGTGAGACTGGTCGTTTGTACTCGCCGATCTTTATCAGCCCGTACTCGGTATGGAGGATTCGCCCGGGGGCAGTCCTGTTGATGCAGACGAACGCCAGGCCGCCGATGATGCGATCCTCGCCGAACAGGTCCGCCAGTCGCTGCTCGTTTCCCAGCCCGTTCTGCAGAGTCAGGATCACAGTGTTCTCATGCAGCAGGGGGGCGATCAGTTCACGATAGTACCTGTTGGCGGTCGTCTTGAGGGTCACAAGCACCACGTCACACTGCGGCATGTCTGAGCTTTTCTGGTAGACATTCAGGCGCTCCGGCGGAATCTCGAAGTCCCCTGCGTGGCTCTGGACTATCATTCCATGCTGGCGGACGTGCTCGTAATCCGAGCGCATGAGGAAATGTACTTCATGGCCATGCTCAACGAGCCGGCCACCGTAGTAGCAGCCAAGTGCACCTGATCCAACCAGGGCAAAACGCGGTTTCTGCGGAATTTGATCCATGATTGGCGATACTGCGAATGCGGCGCTGGTCTGTCAACGCTTGATGGAGATGTCGTCGGCGTTCGGCAGGCTCGGCCGGCCGATTCTGTGGCCTGTTCTGTCTTGCGGTATTGCCCATAGCCGGTACGGTGAGTAGATCATGCGCGAGCAGGCATTCACACTTGAGGAAGATCGACAGGGGAGGATGATCCTTAAGCGTCCCGGGGAAGAGGACGTGGTGGATGTCCGCATTCGCAGGTCGTTTCCCTGGTCCAACCCCGATCGTCACATCAGCATCCGCAACGCCGAGGGGAAGGAACTGCTGCTCATCGATGACCTGCGTTCACTGCCCCAGGACCAGCAGGAGATCATCCGCAGGTATCTTGCCAAGTGGATGTTCATCCCGCGAATCACGCGCGTGATCGAGGTGGATGTGCGATTCGGCTTCCAGGCGTGGAAGGTCGAGACGGACCGCGGCCCGGCCGAATTTCGCGTGCAGGAGCGTGAGGACATCCGCTTCCTGGGGGATGGCCGTTTCAGCATCAAGGACGTCGATGGCTGCGTATACGAGCTTCCCCCGCTGGACGAACTGGACGAGAAGAGCCGGCGTGCGGTTGAGGTCCTGGTGTAGAGATGCGTGCGATCGGTGAAGATCGTCAGTTGCTGGCGTGATGACCAAGCTGGTCTTCGTCCTGCTGATTTGCCACGCGGTAGATGCGGATTTCTTCCTCTCGCTTTTTTGCTTCCCTGACGCATTCGTCGTAGCGGCGCTTCAGCTGGACGACATTTTCCCAGCCGAACCAGAATGCGCAGCGCAGCGGTACCGCGATGCCGGCGTGCAGGTCGTCCCAAGTGAGATTGACCAGGACGCTCCTGCTGACTTCATCCATCTGTTGCTCGATGATTTCGACCAGATGGGCGTCCCATGGCGCAAACTCGGGCAGTTGCTCGAGCTGTAGACGATGCGCCTGCATAAACAGCACGTAGTTGGGATAGGTGTGAGCATAGAGCAGTGCCGGGGCGATGGAAGGGTCTGTCCTGGCCATCTCAGCGCCTAACTCTGATGCCCTCCTGACTGCAACTGGAGCCGGTGAAGGCCTCATGCGTGTAGTTCTCCCGAACGACCAATGCCCATTGGTCGCAAGTAGCCACATGAAAAACCCCGCGGCCGGAGCCGTTCCGGCCGCCCTCCGATAAACCAGCCTCAGCCATATTTCTTACAGAGCTTTGAGCAAAGAGCCAATATGCACGATAGCACAATGGTGCGGCTACAGGTCCGAGCAAAAAGATAGCTCCCGGCGGGGATATCCGCCGGGAGTCTTGCTTCGTATCCTCTTCGATGAGACTACAGGCTAGATCTCGACCGCCGTGAGCTGCGAGGCATCCAACGAGAAGCCGCACTCGCGGGCGATCTCCTCGAAGGCGGTGATCTCGGCCGGGGTAAACAGCAGGCCGCCATGCTTCTCGCTCAGAGCAGCGCTTTGCGCCTCGATCTGGCCGGGGAGCAGGCATTTCTCATTGCCATGCCCAAGGATGTCCTTGATGACCGCCGCCACGTTCTGCGACTGGTTGCGCCCCATCGCGAACGACAGCTCCAGCGCGTCGGGACGGATGCACTGGAAGTAGAAGCAGCAGGTGCCTTTTTCTCCTGGCGGAATCTTGTCCCAGCGATTGCGGAGTGTGGGTAAAGAGCCGCCGATGAAGGCGGCGTACAGCTCATTGATCAGCGAAAGGCCATATCCCTTGTGCGCCCCGAACGGCATGAGCGCCCTGACCTTGTTGGGATCGCGCGTCTCCTTGCCCTCGGCATCGACAGCGCAGCCCGGGGGCAGTTCCTTGCCTTCGCGGGCGAACTGTTGCACACGCCCCATGGCAACCGTGCTCGTTGCCCAGTCAATGCAGATCGGGTAGCCGATCGCGTCGGTGGTGGGGAATGCCCAGCTATGCGGGTTGGTTCCCAGCGTGGGATAGACGCCGCCGAAGGGCACGACCTCCGCCAGCGCCGCCGTGCAGACGGTGTAGGCGATGTAGCCCTTCTTGGCCGCGTCGATCACGTAGCCGCCGCCCCAGAGGTAGTGGAAGGCGTTATCGACGGAAACGGCGCCGATGCCATACTCGTCGGCCAGTTTCATGCAGGTTTCCATCGCCTCCAGGGCAACTGCCTGCCCGAGCTTGCGATTGGCATCCCACTTCTCCACAGCCTTGAACTTGCTGGAATGCTTTGTGATCTGCGCGCCGGGCTTGCAGCCGCCGGCCTTGGAACCGAACAGCGCATCCAGGTGAAGCGCCTTGATGGCGTTGTGGGTCTTGATGCCATGCCAGGCGGTAATCTCGGAAAACTTCGCGGCGGCCGCAGCTTCCTCTGCGGTGTAGCCTCGATGACGATAAGCGGCGGCCACCAGCTCATTGTGGAGGCTCGCCGGCATGATGTATGTCTTTGCCATGATTCCTCTCTCTTGGGCCTGACACTGTAGTATCGCCGGCCACGGTTTCAATGGGCGTGGTCGCGGCCGCTCCAACTGGCTGGGCAGTCACCTGCAAGGCCCGCTGTTTGCATCAGCGATTGCCCAGATATCGCAAGCCGAGGAGTGATACATGAACCAGATCATCTCAGGTCTGCTGTCAGGGGCGGTTGCCACGATTCCCATGACGTTGCTGATGAAGGCTATTCACCTGTCGCTTCCGCACGAGCAGCGGAATCAACCCGCTCCGCCGCGACAGATAACCATGAAGGCGGCCGAGGTGGCAGGTGTGGAGGAGCACATGGATGAGCCTGCGCGGGTGGTCTCGACAGCGGTATCGCATTTTGGCTACGGGGCGACCGCCGGTGCTGCATATCCGGCGTTGGAGGAGAAGCTTCCCGGCACGCCTGCTGCAAGGGGAGCGGTCCTCGGCCTGGGAGTGTGGGCGGTGAGCTACCTGGGCTGGCTGCCGGCCGCGGGCGTGCTTCCGTCGGCGACGCGCTGGCCCGCGGGGCGTAACTTCATGATGATCGCCGCGCATGTGGTGTGGGGAGTGGCAACCGGCCTGGTGTACGACCAGCTGCAGCGCCGCCCCGCGACGAAGGTGGTAAGACATCAGCAAGCTCAACAGGAGACGGAAGAGCCTGCGGAGGTCGCTTATTACGGCGCCTGACCGGGCACCGCTATAATGACGTTGCGTGCGATTGCTGCTGGTCATCTTCCTGCTGCTATCGGGTTGCTCCAGCGACCCCGACTCTGAACGCCTGGGCGACTTTCTCAACGAACAACTGCTGCTGTTTGCCACCATAGTCGGCTCGATAGCGGCGTTGCCCACTCTCATCGACTACATGGTCGAACGGCGCAAGCGAAAAGAGCGGCTCTCGCTGAGCATCGAGGAGGTTGTCGTTGCCACCTTGAAGCCGCGCCTGGCGGGGATGGATGAGCTGCTGAGCAGCATCGATGACCTGATCGATCGGGCCCGTCATCCGCGGGATTATGCCAAGCTGGAGGTGGGTAACGAGATCCTGATCGTCGGGCCCAAACTTTCTGGCAAGCAGACGCTGGCGCATGTGATTGCCAAGCGGGCGGGAATCGAGCGACTGATCACCGTCTACAACCCGCGCAATGCCGATGCGCTCGCTAAGGCCAAGAGCCTCATGTCGTCCGATCGCTCGACGAGAAAGATGTTGCTGCTGCCGCGCATCGACCAGGTGTTCGAGAAGGAGGATGAGGAGGTTCTCACTGAGCTTGAGGCATTGATTGAGACATCCTCGGAGCAGTCGAACGTGCTAGTGATTGGTACGGCCGTGGAGGTGATACCCAACAGCACGCTGGACAATCTGTTTGGCATCAAGCTGGTGCTCCCGGGTGGGTTGGCCTCCAGTCACGCGCCCGAGCCGCCTTCACCGGAGATGAGACGAGTGCTCTCGGAAGTGACGCGGTTCTATCTGGCCGAGGCGAAGAAGGAGGGGTTTGCCCTCGACCAGATGGACGAGGAGGAGTTTGTGCGCCGAATCCTTGTCGTTGCGTCCAACGCGGCGGAAGTCGAGGACATCATCGCACTATGCCAGACGGCCGCCCTCTACCACCGGCGCATAAAGCGTCAGCCCGCGCTGTCCATCACCCCGCAGATGCTGGAGACCGCAATCTCGCGGGTGATCACGTGCCCCCCGAGTGGAACAGTGGAATGGCCCACAGAATCACCGCCAGGGTCATGAGCACGGCGGCGGTGAGTCGTCGGAAGAACACGCCGCGCGTGCGCATGTCCTCAAGGTGAGTCTTGCCGATGCGGGTGAGCAGGGCGGCGAGGAAAACGCCCATGATGCTGCGCGTTGATTGCAGGATGCCGCCGTACACCACGCCGACCATGGCAAACGAGGCATAGAGCCCGAACGTGGCCAGCAGCCAGCTTGTCGAGTATGGCAGGGAGTCGCGCCAGTCGCTCCATTTCCTTGATCCGTACCACGGGATGAAGGGGATGGCGGCCAGGCCACAGACGATGTATGCCAGCAGGCTGGCGCACATGATTGCCTGCCACTGCGGGATATCGCCAAACGCCGGCACGAGGTATCCGATGCTCCAGTCCGAAAGGGCGTAGAAGAAGCAGGTGAAAAGGAGCGTGATCACAACCTTCAGCGGCATGCGGTCGCGCGGCGTGTAGTTCAAGACAAACGTGCCGCCGATGCAGGCTGCTATCGCCGCCCACTGGGGCGCCAGTATCGGCAGTTCCTTCACGAACACGGTCAATAGCCCCACGATCAGCAACTTAAGCGCCAGCATTGGCGCCACCTGTGATGGCTCGGCGCGACGCAGAGCCAAGAGCAGGCCGAACTGACCGATAAGGTAGCAGACTGCATCGCCGAGGAGCGGAATGTATATGTCGCTCCAGCGTATACCTTGCTCCGGCCAGAAAAATGGCAGGATCAGGATGCATACCGCGCCCATCCAGAGGTGCGACAGCACCAGGAGCATGCGCGTACCACCAGTCCGGCCATGCAGGAAATGCCGTGTACCAAGGTACGAGAGCGACTGAAACAATGCCGCCCACAGTCCAGCGATGACGCCGATGATCACTTCACTGCCCGGCTTCCTTGCTGACCTTCACCGTGATTATCTGGAACGGTCGGTAGGGGATTTCAAGGATTCCATCCTTGACCGTTGCCGGCTCGGTCGGCTCCTCCAGGGCATTGGTGTAGGTTGCCTGCGTGATCCTGCCGGCCAGGCGCACCTGTGCCACGCCACGATGTCCAAGTGGCTCATACAACCGCAGGACGAGATCGTCGGAGTCCTCCGCGCGCTTGATGGTGTCGAGCACCAGCCGGCCGGACACGACCTGGGCAAAACTGCCAGGCGTCGCAGAGCCATTGGTGAGCAGCAGTGGATAGTTGAACGCAATTGCCTCAGCCACCACGAGGTTTGACTCCTCCAGCATGCCGCAGTGCGGCAGCAGGGCGAAGGAGAACTGATGATGCCCGATGTCGGCCGTCGCATCCGGATACTTGGGGGCGCGCAGAAGCGACATGCGTAGCACATTGCCATGCGCCGAGTACCCGTACTTGGACTCCGACAGAAGCGCCACGCCAAACCCAGGCTCGGACAGGTCGGCGAAGCGATGCCCCGGCACTTCGTAGCGAGCCAGGTCGTAAGGCGTGTTGAAATGCGTCGGTCGCTTGGCGATGCCGAACTGCATCTCATACGAAGCCTCCATCGCCCGCACATTCACGGTGTGCGCGACCTTGAGCATCTTCTCGCTCTCGCGCCAGTCAACACTGCAGGAAAATTCCAGTCTGCATGAATCGGCCGCCAGGCTGACTACTTGCGTCATGGAACTGGCATTGCCGATCTTGCGCTCGAAACGAACTGCGACCTTAAGTGGATCGCGCGAGACAACCTCGCTGCTGTGCGCCGCGGGGCAAAGAGTCTCCGTTTCCATGTGGAACGGATCCACGTCCCAGGCATCAAAGTTCGTGGGCTTGTCGTCGTAGATGAGCAACTGGTTCGATGGCCCGGCGATGCTCTCGCGGCCGCTCTCCTTGTGCAGCAGAGAAAGGAGATTGCCGCCCTTGTCGAGCACCGCCCGCAGGTGCGCGTTCTCAAGGATGAAACCGTCGGACGACTCGGTCAGCGTGACCATGTCGGGACACTTCGCTTCCGTGCCAATGCCGTATGACGGGGCCTCGACGTAACGCAGTGACCCGGACGCATCCTGAACTACCTCGCGACGGGCAAACGGCGTGGTATTGATCACGCGCAGCTCCTGGCCATCACCGGCCAGCGTTGAGAGTGCCGCATCGCGCAGTTTGCCACCCTCGGCCGCGATGCGGGCATAGTCCTTTTCCGCATCCTGATAGACCAAGTCGATCGATGAGCCGGGGAGAATATCGTGGAACTGGTTGATCAGCACCGTCTCCCATAGCGAATTGATCTTCTCCCTCGGGTACGCGTCAGTCGATCCCATCGCGTAGAGGAACTCCAGCTCGTGCATGAGCTGCTCGGATCTGCGATTGCCGCGCTTCGTCGCCGCCTGTGTGGTGTAGGTACCGCGGTGATATTCGAAATATAGCTCGCCGACCTTTCTTACCCAGTCGGAGCAGTCCTTCTCCAGCAGGTCGAAAAACTCGGTGGGCGTGCGCTGCGCGGTACGCGGTACTCCCTGCAGATCGCGAACTCGGCGCAGGCGCTCCAGCATGGACTTGGTTGGTCCTCCTCCGCCATCGCCGTGGCCGAAGAGAAGATAGCCGTGACGCGAGCGGTAGTTGTCGCGATACAGCCGGCCGGAGTTGCGCAGCTCCTCGATGCTCACGCAGCCGTTGTATGTATCCGTCGGCGGGAAGTGTGTGATGACTGATGAGCCGTCGATGCCTTCCCAGATGAAGGTGTGATGGTGCGGCTTGTTGAAGCGGTTCCACGAGAGCTTTTGCGTGAGGAATCGCCTGATGCCGCACTCGCGCATGATCTGCGGGAGCTGGCCGTTGTATCCGAAGACGTCGGGATTCCAGAACTCTTGGCAGCGGATACCGAATTCCTCCTGGAAGAATCTCTGGCCGAAGAGGAACTGACGAATGAGTGCTTCTCCCGAGGGAATGTTGCAGTCCGGCTCAACCCACGTGCCGCCGACAGGGATGAACTGGCCTTTCTTCACACAGGCCTTGATGCGCTCATACAGGTCTGGATTGCGCTGCTTGATCCACTTGTACTGCTGCGCCTGGGAGCAGGCGAAGCGATACTCGGGATACTCTTCCATGTAGTTGGTCGCGGTTGAGAAAGTGCGCACGCACTTGCGATAGGTTTCCGCGAGTGGCCAGAGCCAGGCAGTGTCGATGTGGGCGTGCCCGATGGCGGAAAGCTCGTGGGTACAGGTACCGTTGCGATTGTTGTACAGCGCCTTGAGGATCTGGTGCGCCTCCTGCCACGTGCTGCGGTCATCGGGATTAAAGGTGTTGGCAAAGCGATTGAGCTCGTACAGAAGCTTTCCGCCCCATGTCTTGTCGAGATCCTTGAGTTGCTCCTTCTCCAGTTCACGCAGTACGCACAGGTCGTGATAGATCTCAAACGCCTGCTGGTCAAAGACCGCGATCTCGCACTGATCCAGCAGGTAGGGCGAGATGTGATTCACGGGGGATTTGACAGCGCCAAAGTAGCGATTGCACGCCATCTCAATCTGCAGATCCAGCAGTTCGCCGCCCCGGGCGTGCTTGAGCAGGACAGCATCAAGGCGGGCCCCGTTAGGTTCCTGGTTCAGCCCCTGGATGGAGCGGCCGTCGATCCAGAGCGTGGCTTCAGAGTTCGATCCCCACAGCAGGTCGACACGCTCGCCGGCAAACTCCTGCGGTACCTGGAACTTCACCTTGAACCAGAAGGTCGCGAAATCGGGCCCGAACTGTTCGCCAAGTGAGGCAGGGCGGTAGGGTAGCTTCTTCGCCTCTTCACAACTGATCCGGCCGGCTTCCGGCGAAACCAGTAGCTCAAGCGGCTGACAACGCCGCCCATAGATGAGATTGCCTATCTTCCGCTCAAGCTGCTCGAGACGGGTGCGTGTGTAATCGGGGTAATACTCCATCAGGCGTCACTCCTCTGTTCTGTGAAGCGGGATTGTCCTGATGGTTGTACCTGGATGCAAGTGATCGGGTGATAGTCACTTGCGCAGGAGGCGAGGCGAGCTCTTCTTTTTCGAGGCGGCGGCCGCCAGCTCGGGGTGAGCGCGGGCGTACTCCTCTTCCAGTTCCTTGAGCTTCTTGCGGTTGGCCAGCTTGGCAAGTGCGCCCATGCGATCCGTGAGCAGTACGCCGTTGAGGTGATCCGTCTCATGCTGCCAGATTCGGGCAAGGTAGCCAGATTCAACCTGGTCGATGGGGTTGCCATCGAGATCCTTTGCCTGCATGCGAAGCGTCCTGAAGCGGGGGACGGGGATGTAAATCCCCGGCAGGCTGAGGCAGCCTTCATCGGCCTCTTCCTCACCATCTCCCTCGGTGAGCACCGGGTTCACGTAGACCCGGTCATCCTGCTCCTGGCCGGTGGGGTTCATCACGAACATGCGGATATTGATACCCACCTGGGGTGCGGCCAGCCCGACGCCCTTGGCTTCCCGCATCAGTTCCAGCATCCGGGTAGCAAGCAGGCGCAGGCGGGAGTCAAACTTCTCCACCTCGGTTGAGGGCCGTTTGAGCCGAGGGTCCGGCCACCGCACTATTTCCAGGTTTTCGTACATAAGTCTTTGTGTAAACAGTAGATCATTTGGTTGACAGATTCAACCGATTGAGCTTCAATACGCGCTCTGGTTGTCCGACACTCTGCTTATCGCAAAGTGCCATGATTTTTGCGCTTGCGCAAGAGTCACTTAAAGTGATCTACGAGCAATCGTCAGGCGGGTTTGGACGTGGCAGAACTTCCCCAAGGATATCAGGCAATTCCGGATGAAGATCGAAAGAAGGCCAAGGTCTTTTTCGATCGGGCAGCAACTGTTGCCGGCACCGGTAACTACGATTACGCAATTGAGCTGTATCTACAAGGGCTGGCCATCGACCCCGATTCCAAGGAGGCCCATCAGGCACTGCGCGAAGTCTCCATCAAGCGAAAGGCCAGCGGCGGCAAGGATCTGAGCATGCTGGCCAAGCTGCGGATCCCGCGGGCTAAGAACGATCTTGACGCCATGCTCCGGGCCGAGCGTCTCCTGAGCTATGACCCGGGCAACACCGACCACATGATGGACATGATGAAGGCCGCCCACCGCGCGGGGTTCTATGACACCGTGGTGTGGATTGGTGCGGTTCTCCTTAAGGCCAATTCCGACTCAAAGAAGCCCGACGTCAACAAGTACCTGTCAGCGCGCGACATTTACGTCGACCTGAAACTCTGGCGCCAGGCGGTGGATGCCTGTACGCTGGCGGCGAATCTTCGGCCGGATGACATGGAACTGCAGCGCATCATCCGTGACTTGGGCGCCAACCTGACGATGCAGACCGGCAACTACGCCGAGGGTGGCTCCTTCCGCGACAGTATCCGCGACATGGATACCCAGAAGAAGCTGCTCGAGCAGGACATGGATATCCGCGACGAGGATGTCATCACCCGCCAGATCCGCGACGCGGAGGCCGAGTACCAGGCCGATCCCAACGAGCCGGGTAAGCTCTCCAAGCTGGTGGATGCCCTGCTTAAGTCGGAGAAGATCGAGAACGAGAATCGGGCCATCGAGCTGCTTCAGGAGTGGTACGACCGCACGAAGCAGTTCCGCTTCCGCCTTACTATCGGGAAGATCACGCTCGCCCAGTTGCGCCGTCAGGATCGCGCCGAGCGGGCGCGCCTGCGTGAGAATCCCAACGACGAGAACCTGAAGAAGCAGTACCTGGAGTTTCGCCGGCAGAAGCTCGAGACGGAGCTGAACGAGTACCAGCTATTCGCGGAAAATTACCCCACCGACATGTCCTACAAGCATGAGATGGGGGTGAGGCTGTTTGAACTGGATCGGCCAGACGAGGCGATCGCGGTTCTGCAGCAGTCGCGGTCTGACCCGAAGCTCCGGGTAGAGTCCTCGACATACCTTGGCAGGGCGTTCCTGGCGACAGGATTTGTGGATGAGGCCGTCGATACCCTCAAGCAGACGCTGGAGGAGTACGAGGTCCGCGGGGATGCCAAGTCGAAGGAGCTTTTCTACTGGTACGGCATCGCGCTGGAGAAGAAGGGGGATATCAATGCTGCCCTGAAGGCGTACAGCCAGCTGGTGCAGTGGGACTTCAACTATCGGGACGTGCAGGTGCGGATCAAGAAGCTTCGCGGCGCCCAACAGGCGAGCAGTGCGGAGGCGCAGTGATATCCGTTGCATCAAGCACTTTTCTGGACAAAATTCGGGCCGTGGCTATACTCCGGCCCCTCGTAAACACCGGATTGTAAAGTAACTAGCAGTTAGTCCGAGGAGACAAACGAACGTGGCACATTCTCTCTCTGCCAAGAAGCGTATCCGTCAGACCGCCAAGCGCACGGCGCGCAATCGCGCTCGCAAGCAGCAGGTGAAGACCGCTGTGAAGGGCTTCAACAGCGCTCTCACGGCCGGTGATTTCGCCGCCGCCGAGACCGAGCTGCGCAAGGTTGCCTCGAAGCTCGACAAGACGGCAGCCAAGAACACCATTCACAAGAACACCGCTGCCCGTCGCCGCAGCCGCCTGACGAAGAAGCTCAATGCCGCCAAGGCGGCCAAAGCCAAGGCTTGATTCCGGCCTCGCGAAGAGGCCATGAACCTCGGAGAGCTGGCACAAACAAAACCGCCCGCGGCCGGTCGAGGCAGGGCGGTTTTAGTCGCGCGCTGTTACATACCAGAAAAGTCTGCAGGAGTTTAGCGTCATGCCCGAACCCACCATCATGGAGAAGATCGTCTCCCTGTGTAAACGTCGCGGTTTTATCTTTGAGGGCTCCGAGATCTACGGTGGCCTGAAGGGCACCTGGGATTACGGTCCGCTGGGCGTGGAACTCCTGCGAAACATCAAGAACGCCTGGTGGCACGATAATGTTACCGCCCGCGAGGATATCGTCGGCGTTGATACCTCGATCCTGATGCACCGCACCGTGTGGCAGGCATCCGGCCACGAGTCGAACTTCACGGATCCCCTGGTTGACTGCAAGACCTGCAAGCTGCGATTCTGCGCTGACCAGATCGAGGAGAGCCAGTGCGGCAAGAAGCCTTCGAAGAAGCCCGGACAGCATGATGAATGCCAGCTCACGGAAGCACGCAAGTTCAACCTGATGTTCAAGACCTTCGTCGGGCCGGTCGAGGAAGACGCCCAGATGGTCTACCTCCGCCCGGAAACCGCGCAGGGCATCTTCGTCAACTTCAAGAACGTCTGCGATTCAACGCGGATCAAGCTGCCATTTGGTATCGCCCAGATCGGCAAGAGCTTCCGCAACGAGATTACCCCCAAGCAGTTCATCTTCCGCTCACGCGAGTTTGAGCAGATGGAGATCGAGTTCTTCTGCCACCCGAACACCAGCCGTGAGTGGTACGAGAAGTGGCGCGATGCCCGTTTCGAGTGGTATCGCAAGCTGGGGATCAAGAGCGACAAACTCCGCCTGCGCGAGCATGCGCAGGATGAGCTTTCACACTATTCGCAGGGCACCAGCGACATTGAGTACCTGTTCCCCTGGGGCTGGGGAGAGCTTGAGGGTATCGCGCATCGCGGTGATTACGACCTGCGCCAGCATCAGCAGTTCTCCGGCAAGGATCTGTCCTACTTCGATGACGAGAAAAAGGAGAGGTTCATTCCTCACGTGATCGAGCCGTCGGCCGGTGCGACGCGCTCGCTGCTGGCATTCCTGTGCGAAGCGTTCGAGGAACAGAAGATCGTCGATGAGGACAGCAAGAAAGAGGATGTGCGCACCGTACTGCATTTCCATCCGCGCCTTGCCCCGGTGAAGGCGGCCGTCTTCCCGCTGGTCAGGAAGGATGGAATGCCTGAGCGGGCGATGGCGATCTACAAGGATCTGCAGCGCAACTGGCCCGTGTTCTACGACGAGAAGGGGGCGGTAGGGCGGCGCTATCGCCGGCAGGACGAAGCCGGCACACCCTTCTGCATCACTGTCGACGGCCAGACGGCCACCGATAACACTGTCACCATCCGTGATCGCGACAGTATGCAGCAGCAGCGCGTATCTTGTGATAAGATACATACCTACCTGTTTGAACGACTGAACTCGTAGAAAGGACTATGGCCACGCAGCTCGACATCCTGGCGCTGGAGCCCTATTACGGTGGCGTTCGAAAACAGACGCTTGAACTGCTGACGAAGTACAGCAGGCACCGGTGGAATGTATACAAGCTGCCGGCGCGGCGGCTGGAGCGTCGACTCTCCACAGCCGCCCAGTGGTTTACTCAGCAGATCCAGCGGGCTCCCAAGGTGCATTACGATGTCGTGCTCGTCAGCGACGCGATGAATCTCGCGGAGTTCCTGCGCCTTAATCCCAAGCTGCACCACAAGGCGTCGATCGCGTATTTTTACTGCAACCAGCTCGCCCGCGAGGCGGGTGCCGAGCAGCAGGCGCGCCTTGCCGTACTCTCGACGGCCAGCACGGCCACCGAGATCTGGTTCAACAGCTTCTTCCATATGCGCGACTTCCTGGGATATGCGGCGGCGACGTTCGATGCACACCAGGAGCTTGGCGGCAAGGAACCGCTGCGGGCGCTGGTCGCCAAGAGCCAGTTGATGTATCCGCCGGTGGAGATCGCGCCACCTGCCAGGGATGCGGACCTGGTCGACGCCGAGCGCAAGAGCCGGACTGTCTGCTTCGATAACCGCGAAGGCGCAGTTTCCGGCATCTTCGTGGAGGTGATCCGCGAAATGGCCCGCCGCAACGAGACGGTGAGCGTCCACGTGATCGGCCGGCCGCTCGAGTCGGTTCCCGATGGCGTTCCGGTGACTAATGTTGATGCCCGGAATGACTCCGCTGTCGTGCAGGCGCTGCGGAGGTGTGAGTTGTACGTCTCATCGCACCCCGGTGACCAGTTTGACCCGATGGCCATGCGAGCCATGGCGCTGGGTTGCATCCCGATCCTGCGCAAGGCCGGGGTGTCGGTTGAGTTTCTGCCTGCGGCGCTGCATTCCTGGTGCCTGTACGAAACGACGGCCTCGGAACTGCTCAGCCGCATCATCAACCTGTGGTACCTGCGTCGACCGGCGGTCGCCCGTAAGGACCTTGACGCAATCTTCAATCGCTACACGCCTGCCAGTGCTACCAAGAACTTCGACGACCGTCTGGAGCAGGTGGTTGCCCAAGCCAACTGATCGCGTCTACCCGGCCGAGATCAAGAACAGGGCGGTTGCGTGGATGCGACAGCGGTTACGAGACTACCGCGGGCCGGTATGCGCAGGGGCATAGTGATCCGCGTTGGTTACGTCTTGAAGAAGATCTGTTTCTATCCATGCGAAGATCAGGTAACAGGCCGAGAACCCGCAGAGCAAGCCCGCACCATGAGTTCCTGCCACACAGAACATAACATAATATACATTATAGGACGTTCGATATTGCGCTGATGCGGCGGCCGTCTGTGCTGTGAGGACAGGCGCTTGGCTTTCCCGCGTGTTCCAGGCGATCTGGATGCATGCGCGAAAGCTCTGCCTATGGTCGTTGTCCGTCTGCGACTCTGCCCCAAAACGCAGCAAGGCGCACCATGGTTGGTGCGCCCTGCTGGACTTCTACAAAATTCTTCGTGACGGTTACCTGCCCTCGAAAGCATCGCGGACCATGCGCACGTCCCTTACACGGACCATGCGGTCGCGCGTGTCATACAGGAAGACCGCCATCTGGCCGGTCTTGTTATCGAGGATGTACAGTGCCTCGCCGCCGGCTTGCGCCTGGGCGGTGGCTGCCTGGTAATCGCGGCTGGAAACTGCGATGGCGGCCTCAGCCGTCGGCGTGGAGATCAGGTGCAGGGTCGCCAGCAGCGTGGCCGTCGCGGTGAGGATCATGATTGCGATTGTCTTGCGATCCATGGTTATTCTCGCTTTCTGGTATTCGTCCACGGCGACTAGCGGCGACGACGCGTACCGGCCGGCACGCCTTCCTCAAATACCCGTACCAGATCCGTCGGCGGCATGACCTCAATACGCCCGGATGAATCCTCGAACGCCACGGCGCTCATCATCCCCTGGGTGGTGTCGATGATGTAGACAACTCCACGATCGGCACCGGTGATCTGGCCGGGGATCATCAGGTAGTCTGATGGCCGGGGGATCTGGGCGACCGCAGTCTTCTCACGGAGCAGCGACGGCAATAGGGTTACCGCCAATGCGATATTCACGCCTATCAGGCACCAGATCAGTCGTGTCTTCATGACGGCCGACTCCTCTCTTGGTTAACATCCAAATTTAGTCGAGGTGCGTGCGATTAGCATTGAGGAAAAGGGGCCCTGCCGCTATCAAGCCAAGTCCAACCAATGCAAACCATGCGGTCGCCGTGGTTGGCCTTTCCAGGTTGTACTTTTCAGGGTAGCCCACGAACCGCGCGTCAGGCAGGTTCTCCTCCTGCGCCATGGCTGGCGAGCAAAACGATGCAAGTACGACCACGAGCGGCGCAATTCGTTGGAGTGTCTTGGACATAACGTCATCTATCATAACCAGTCATCGATCGGGCGGGCAAGCGAACGAAATTCAGCAATCGGCAGCGACACCGTGTTCCACCTGGCAGATCGTTGCCGCATGTATTGCCGATACTCCTGCAACTCCACTCCCAGCATGATGTACCACCGCCCCGCGTGCTCGAACATCTGCGGCTCAGGGATCAGCGGCGGGTCTATCCAGTACACAAACATGAAAACACCCTTAAAGCCATCGCCGAATACCTGTTCCCACTGCGCCAGGTCATCGACATCCTGACGGGTGGTCCAGGTCTGGAAGGTACCTGTACGCGCCCCGCCGCGCAGCTGGCGGCCCTTCACGTCTACCAGCAGGTTTACCTTCTTGCTGTAGACAACGAAGTCGAAGCTCTTGAGTTTCGTGTTGGCGAAGACTGCGCGCTTGGCCTCATCGACGGCTATGCAGGGTATCCCGCGCTGACGCAGCATGGCTTCGAAGGCCGCCTCGTAATGGACTTTCCGGTCTGCCATTTTTCCCTGCAGGATAGCAGGGTATTGCCGGCCCATGCCAGAGCCCTATTCCCTGACATCACAAATTCCTCGTTTTGCTGTCGATGAGGTATCCTTCCAGTCGCATTGCGTCGCTCGCGAGTATCCATTTTCGCAGTCACGACCGCCCTACTGATGGCAGCCGCGATTGTTGCAACTCCCCTGCTGTGGATGATCGTGCGGTCATTGCGCGAAGCCGGCCGCGGTATCCACGGCGGTGGTTTTACTCTCGCGAACTACGTTGAACTGCTGCAGTCGCAGACAACGGCGATGTGGCTGAGCAACTCCCTCCTGCTCGTATCGCTGCAGACGCTCATCTCATGTTTTGCGGCGGCGCTGGCTGGCCACGTTCTTGCTCATCATCGCTTTCCCTTGAGACGGCTGCTGATCGCCATGCTTCTCCTGTCGATGCTTCTGCCCGGGCAGGTGACATTGCCGGCGACCTGGCGGCTGCTGCACCAGATGCACCTGCTCGACAGCTATCTCGCGCTGATCCTTCCCGCCGCGGGAACTGCGTTCGGAGCCATGCTGTTCCGTCACGCCTGCCGGCAGATTCCGTCAGAGATACTGGACGCGGCCAGAATTGATGGCTGCTCGGAATGGCGCACCTGGTGGGAAGTCGTCCTGCCGATGATCCAGCCGACGCTGGTGACTTTCGCCGTGCTCAGCTTTACCGCCAACTGGAACGCCTACCTCTGGACGCAGATCGTCCTGCAGGATCAGCGCAAATACACGCTCGCCATGGGACTGGCAAATCTCGCCAGCATGCCACAGCAGCAGGAACTGGGCCTGATGCTGGCGATCACCACCATCTCGATCCTTCCAGCGTTTGCCCTGTTTCTGATGGCCCGCGACAGCCTGCAGGAAAGCTTTACCGAGGGCGCGATCCGTTAACGCTCTCAGGCCAGGTGCCACCGCCGGCGAAGCAGCCACTCGGCCATCAGCAGCGAGACGATGAGTATTGCCTGCATGGGCAGATCGTAACGCGTGCTCCAATCGGCGGGACGTCCCATGGCCGCGGGCGCCAGTCGAATGACATTCGCCAATGGAACAACCACCTGGCGGATTCTCGAGCCTTCAGGATCGGTGGCGATCAGCTCCTGAAACAGTCGTGACGCCTGTGGGAGCGGATATGACCAGCCATTGGTCTTCTGGGCGATCTCCTCCAGCAACTGCGGGCGGGCGGCAAGCTGAAGCAGCTCCTCAGCCGGCGCCATCACCGTGAACTTAAGGTTCTGCTCACCGAGCAGGTTGTCATCCTTGCTGGCCACGACTTTTGCCTGGTAGTCGCCCGCCTCAAGCTGCGGGATCTCTCCTTCATACAGGCCCGTCCGCGACACCACCGGCGCGAGGTTGAACTTCTCCACGCCCTTCTGCTCGTCGCGGATGATCTCCAGTGCCACGGTGGCGTACCTTGTCGCATCGCCACGTTTGTCGCGCACCATGGCTTTGATCTTCACTGGTTCGCCGAGCTGATAGACGCTGCGGGTGAGCATCGCATCCAGGCCGGCGCCACGCTGGCGATGCTTCACGTCGGCGTGCGCCAGCCAGCGGATGAGCTGGCCCCAGAATCGGTTGTACGGGCTTTCTTGCCCCATACCGCGAAGCTTGAGATACCACAGGTATGTCGTGTCGACAGTGAAGGCGGCGGATCTCCCCTTCCCGTACTGTTGCGTAGCGAGGACGATCTGGGGCTTGCCATCCGGCCCTGGTCTGCCGTGATGCACCAGCAGTACATCCGCATTGCTCTTCGGGCCGGCGACCACCACGTTGCCACGGATCTCAGGAAGTTCCTGCACCGGGGCCTTCTCCTCCACGCCAAACCAGTCGGCCAGATCCTCCATGGCAGGATGCAGTGCGCCCGCCGCCGTCAGGCGTGGTACGAACTGCGTCTTTTCCTGTGCGGCATCTGTGCCACCAACGAATACCGGCAGCGCCTTCTCTATGGGAGTCTGTCCATACGAGCCAGGCCCGAAGCTCGATTGACCTCCGATCATGAGCAGCCCTGTGCCTTCAGTTACCGCCTGCTCGATGGCGGCCTGTCGCGCTCTGCTCAGGAAGCTGGCATCGAGGTCACCCAGGATTATCACGTCAAACTTTCGCCAGCCCTCGACGTTGTTTGGCAACGAATCAATCGTTTCGCCATCAATGGTGCCGGACGCCGCGAATCGATCCGCCTGAATGCGCAGCAGAGTCGCGAGCTCTATGTTTGCATCACGGTCGAGGGCTCGCCGCAACTCTCGATACTCCGGCCGCGCGCGCCCTTCCACGTACAGCACCTTTATCCGTGGATCGAGTGCCAGTCCCTGGAACTCCTGCCGGTTGTCCACGGCCGTTCTTTCGCCTGGCAGCGGGTCGATCCATACTGCGATCCGCTGCAGACCGACCTCTCTCGGCGTAAATGGCAGCTCCAGTTTCTGGCCACCGGGGCGTGGTTCCAGCACCAGCTTCTGTGAGCGCACTTCGCCGATCGGCCTGCCATCGGAAGAGACCTGCGACCATTGAACATCAACAACCTGGTTGGCCAGTCCCGTTGAGCGGATGTTCGCCACCAGCTTCGCTTCATGGCCGACGGACAGCTCGTCATCGTGATCGACCGACTCGATGGCGATGTTCTGGATGGCCGTCGATTGCGTCTGCTCGCTGCCGACGGCGATTGTGTTGATCGGCCTTAGCGATGAGGCGATCGCACGGGCTGGGTCAGGATTGGCATTGTCGATCCCGTCGCTGATCAGGACTATAGCTGCATCAGCTTGTGCAGAGATGTCGAGTGCATGGGCGACCGCCTTGACCAGATCGGTGGCCGGCGCATCGGGAAGAAACCCGGCAAGATCATCCTCGCCGATCTCCCGCACGTCGGTTCCGAACGCGTGCAGTTTCACATCGAAGTGCTGGCGCAACTGCGGCAGGTGTGGCCGCAATGTCTCCCAGACCGACTGGATCCGCGTTGGGCCGTTCTGCACATCCGGGACTGACATTGAGCCGCTGGCATCAATCAGCAGGTGCAGCGGACGCTCTGGGGCCTTGCTGGTTGTATAGCGGATCACTGGCTCAAACAGCATCAACACCAGAAGAGCGATCACTGCAAGGCGAAGTGCCAATAGTACCGATCCGCGCTTTACACCGCTCTGGGAGAAGATTGGCCGGTAGAAAACGAAGGTGACCAGTGCCAGGCAGGTGATTGTCCACGCCAGCCCGAACCGGGCCGAATGAAGTTGCGGGATGAAGATAGCCAGCAGGGTTCCAACTGCGGCCACAGACCCGGCGATCGCGTATGGCAGATCATGGCTGCGTCGCCAGAGTTGGCCGACGATCACCTTCATGGCCGCCAGCCCGGCCGCGATGGCGCATATGAGCATCCACCAATCGGCCCCGCGCTGCCGGAGAATGTCAAAGCTCCATGTGTCCACCAGCAGGAGATATTACCCGAATCACGCGCCCGCGTTATCCAACCCGGCCGTGATTCGCATGCCGTCATACGCCAGCTCCATCCTCGCCGGCAGCCTGGCATTGGTCGCCTCGTGCCCGACGGAATGAGCAATGTGAGTGAACAGCGTCCGTCTAGGCTTCACGCGGTTGGCCACCTCGATCGCCTGGTCGAGTGAGAGATGAGTTGAATGCCGATGCCACTGAAGGCCATCAATTACCAGCACGTCCAGATCCTCGATCAGCTTGTAGGAGGATTCAGGAAACTGTGAGACGTCAGTGCAGTATGCCAGCTTGCCGACGCGGAAGCCCAGTACCGGCGCACTGCCATGCAGCATGGGAATCGGTGTCCAGGTGATGCCTCCGATCTCGAAGGGTCCCTCAATGAACCTGCGGATCAGGTGCGGCCGGAAGAGCTTGCTTGCCGGGTCGGGT
>JAKORQ010000466.1 GCA_029777755.1 Planctomycetota bacterium | reverse complement strand
TGCAACCTGGTCTTGCCCTTCAGCCGCGGCTTGCCGCTGGCCGCCAGGTGCTCATCGAACGCGATCATCTCCGGCCAGGTGAACATCTGGCCAACCGACGTGCCGGTATCCCAGCGATCGCTGAAGTAGAACACCACCCTGTCAGATCGCTTCCACTTGGGGGACTTCTTCATGCGCTCTACCAACAGCGGCGTCGCGACATCGAAGAACTTCTCTCCACTGGGAAAGCGCGACCAGGGCGTCGAGTAGTGCCGCATGTCCTGCTCGCTGGCATACATGTTCGCAGCCTTCGTCGGTGTCCTGGTCCCTGTCTGCTTCAGTTGTTTTGCGTATGCCCAGATCAGGTCATCAGGCGTTCCCCATGCGCCGGGCATGTCCTGGTTGCCTGTGCCAAGTTCAAACACGTTGCGGAACCCGCGAGTGACGATGAAACCCAGGTCGGCGCTGCCCGGCGGCTCCACCCGGGTCATCGGCTCAAGGGCTTTCTGCGGCCGCATCACCATCACCGGCACGCTATCCGTCGCCGCATCCGTCCCTGCGTAGGTGAATTGCGCCTCGATCCGCCCGGGCGTTACCCCCTCAGGCAGGCAATCCGGCACCACTTCCGTGACGATCTGCTTCTTCTCGCCGCCGGAAACCACCACCTCCTGCCGCGCCAGCTCGTGCTCTCGTCCGGTCAGCGCATCAACATAGACCATGCGCAGCTCACCACGCACGGCCGATGGAAGCGTACCGGTGGTGCCCTCGATTATGACTTCCCCAAGGCGCGGCTCCTTGCCCGGGTCACTGGTCTGCATCGTCAGGCGCAGCGTTTGCACCTGCCGCGGCGATAACCTGATCGACACCAGCCCGTGCTCGGATAAGAAGCGAGACTCAAGGTTCCTGTCCTCCGCCACCACCTGGCCATCGGCTTCTATGCGGATCCAGGCCGGGTTGTTACGGTGGAGGAAACGGAAATCATCCGGAGCGCCGTTCAGTGTCACTGCGCACACAGTCACCGGCTGCGGGAATACAAACTCCAGCTTGTTCTCAACCCCCTTGGTGCCTCCCCAGTACCCGTACGCGACATGCTGGTTTCGCGGTTGCTTCTCACCATGGATGGCCTCGTCGTTGATCGCGATGATCGAGGGGTTGTCCGGGTAGGTGAGATCCGCCGCCCGCGCCAGGGGAGCAAGATTGCGCAGTCCATTGCTGATGGTCGCCACCGCCTTGATCTTGTCCTGCTCGGGATAGGCATACGCCATCACCGGCGATCCCATGCGCCGCTGAAACGTGC
>JAKORQ010000465.1 GCA_029777755.1 Planctomycetota bacterium | reverse complement strand
CTCAATCGCGAGGGCACGTTCCTCTTCGTGAGTGCCTCGGTGGAAAATCTACTCGGTTGCTCTGCGCACGCGGTTCAGGGAACAAATGTGTTACAGTGGGTGCACCCACACGATCAGGATCGCACCCGTTCGGCTCTCCAGGCGGTCGCGAATCTCTCCCGATCCGCGCAGCCCGTAACTCTGCGCGTTCGAGACGCGCGCGGCTCCTGGCATTGGATAGAGGCAAAAGCACGCAACCTGCTGCATCATCCCGCGGTACGCGGCATCGTGGCCAGCGCGCGCGATATCACCGAGCAGCACCTTGCCCAGGAGGAGATCAAAGCGCAGCTTTCCCGCCTGGATCAGCTGAACCACATCACCCGCGCGATTGCCGACCGTCAGGATCTCGCGCGCATGTTGCCAGTTCTCCTGGCCCACCTGGAGGACAGCATGGCGCTTGATGGCTCTGCCATCTACATCTACGACGGGCAGGCAGACTCTCTCTCCCTGGCGGCATCCAGCGGGCTGCTGGAGAGCGATCCCCCTGAATGCGCCGATGGTGCGCCCTCTATGCCAGCGACAGAAGGCCTCCGCGCTTGCCTCACCCGCCAATCGACCTACGTGCGCGACTGTGCCAACACCCCGGATACGATCCCGATGCTTGCCAGCGCGGGCCTGGGCAGCGGCGTGGCCCTCCCGCTCCATGCAGGTGGCATGCTCTATGGTCTCCTCGTGACGGCAAGGCACCAGGCCGATGGCTTCACCGCCGACGAGATTGAGTTCCTGCGCCGCCTGGGGGAGCACATCGCCCTGGCGATCCGCCAAGATACCCTGCTGTGGGATCTCCAGTCGGCCTACAAGGAGCTGCAGCGCACCCAGCAGAGCGCCCTCGAGCAAGAACGCCTGCGCATCCTGGGCCAGATGGCCAGCGGGATCGCCCACGATATCAACAACGCGCTGATGCCAATCACCACCTACGCCGAGCTGCTCGCACTGCGCGTGCCCAATCTCGATGAGAACGCGCAGAGATATCTGAAGTCCATCCTCATGGCCGCCGACGACATCAAGAAGACCGTCGGGCGCATGCGCGAGCTGTACCGCAAGCGTGATGGGCGCGATCAGGTGCGCTCCATCCACATCGCGCGCCTGATGCGTGACGTGGTTGACCTAACGCGGCCTCGCTGGCACGACCTTCCACAACAGCAGGGTATCACCATCGCCATAAAGATAGAGACCGATGGCGCACCAACCTACCTTGTGGCCGTAGAGAGCGAGCTGCGGGAGGCCCTCACCAACCTGATCGCTAACGCCGTCGACGCGATGCCCATCGGCGGCTACATCACCCTCCGGGCCAGACCGTGGTCGCGCTCACTCCTGGCCATCGAAGTGTGCGACACCGGGCGTGGCATGGACGCGGAGACGCGGCAGCACTGCCTGGACCCCTTCTTCACCACCAAGGGTCAGAGCGGCACCGGGCTGGGCTTGAGCATGGTTCAGGGCATCGTCCAGGGCCATGGAGGAACCATAGAGATCGAAAGCCAGCCGGGCAAGGGCACGACGGTGCGCTTGCTTCTCCCAACGGACCGGCCATCGGCCGCCAAGCGGGAGCTCCCCTCTTCCGACTGCGGCCCGTCGCGGCTGCTACGCATCCTCTGCATCGATGATGACGACCGCGTGCGCACCGCCCTCATGGATATGCTGGAGGCGGATGGGCACATAGTCGTGGGAGCCCCGGGGGGCGAGGCGGGGATACAGCAGTTTCGCCACGCGCTACTTCACGGCATGCCGTTCGATATCGTCCTCACCGACCTAGGAATGCCACACATTGACGGGCGCATGGTCGCCCTCGCCATCAAGGCCGAGAGCCCGGAGACGCCTG
>JAKORQ010000464.1 GCA_029777755.1 Planctomycetota bacterium | reverse complement strand
CTCACCTTCAGCATCAGATCTAGCGCAAGATTGTCTTTGACGCGCGCTGGGGTGCAAATCGAAATTCGGCAATCGAAACTAGAAAATACTAAAGAGGCCCTCCTGACATAAGACGTTCAAGTGTCTGATGTTCGAGAGTTCCTACCCCCTAAAGCTCATACAGCTGGAGCATCGACTACTGGCTTTGGTCCATCCTCTCCTGCTGCTCTTCTTTCATCTGCTCATCAGGCGACGTGTTCTGGTCGCGTGCGTCCTGGCCTGGTTGCTGTTGCCGGGCACGGGCTGCTCGTCGCGCTGCTGATATCAGTCCTCCCCTCCGGCCGATCTCCGCCATCCTGGCGCGGTCCATAGAGACTCGTTCACCACCTTTGCGCCCCGCCTCCCGGGCTTCCTCAGGAGAGAATTCATGTGCGCTACCCTTTTCATGGGCGGCACGCCCACCCTTGCGGGCGATCTCTCGCTGCTTCTCCGGGTCCATGGACGCAAACCCCCGTTTCCTGGTTCCCGACTCCATAAGCACGTCCTTTCAGGTACACGGCCAACCCTACGCCGTTCATGAACTCTCCCCAGAACTCCGGCGTACTCCGCCCATACCTGCACACCACTCTCCCCAGTTTCATGATGTGCAATGGCTGTGCCAGCATTCCCCACAGCAATCTCACGCAGCATCGCACCATCACATCCCACGCTACGCTTTGCGCCCGTCTGGTCTTCGAAACAACGCAAAAACACGGATTTAGCCGCTGAGTCTGCCTCTAGCAGGCCGGTGCATGCGGCGAGCCTGCGCGGCCGCACTATCATGCCTGAGCACGACACTCCTCAGCGCTTGAGATGGGTAATAGCGACAGTTAGACGTTGAGTACGACGGCCCGGCCAGTGGCGGCGCTTTCAGCGGCCGCCTCCAGCACGGCGATCACCCGCGCCGCCGACTCCGCCGTCACCGGAAGCTCAACTTCGGGCCAACGCGCCAGCGCGTCCCCGAGTTGCTGGTAATAGCTGAGCCAACTGCCGGGTATGGTCTGGATGCGCCGCTGGCCCTCGGCCGACGCGAGGGTGCCCCAGGCGCCCGGGTCCTCGTGGACTATCTCCAGGCTACCCCGGGCAACGGCCGCCTCCTGCGGGTCTGTGCCGAACTTGGTGAACGTGCCCCGACTGCCCAGAGCAAGGAAGCGCGGCTTGGGGGCGAAGCACATGGCAGTTGTGTCGATGACGGCGGTTCGCCCGTCCTCAAAGCCGATCGTCACCATGGCATGGCTCTCGACGTCCATCTCGGCATAGTCATGCTGCTTGCGGCAGTAAACCATCTTCACCGGCGACGGCATAAACTGCAGAGCCTGGTCGATGAGGTGCGACCCCAGGTCTATCAAGCGCCCGCCTCCGCGCGCTGCCTGCTGCCTCCACGAGCGCGGCGGACTTGACTTCTGCCAGGAAAGCTCCAGCCAGTGAAGCTTTCCCAACTCCCCGCGCGACAGCAGATCGCAAAGCGTCAAATAGTCGCCATCCCAGCGGCGATTGTGAAAAACCGTCAGGGCTTTGCGCGTCCGCTGCGCACAGTCGATCATCTCGCGCGCCTCGGCGGTGGTGAGGCACATCGGCTTGTCGATCACCACATGCTTACCGGCCCGCATGGCGGCCAATGCCTGCGCGGCGTGCAGTTCGTTTGGTGTAGCCAGCACCACAAGCTCCACCGCTTCGTCGTCCAGCACCTGCTCGAGGCTCTCGTATGCGCGGCATCCCAGCTCCGACTCGATTCGCCGCCTCTTGTCACTGTCGGAAGAGCTGATTCCCCTCAGGTGCATCGTCTGGCAATGGCGCAGCAGCGGAGCGTGGATCTTCTCCCCTGCATGGCCAAAGCCGATCACCACGGCGTTGATCCTGCGATCCTTCATTTCAGCAGTTGCTCCACGAGTGGACGAATCTGCGACCATGTCGCCTCATTGCGCCTGGCGAGGATCAGGTTCGTCTTCAGCCAGTCGATGGGATTGCCGATGTCATGGCGGTGCGCCTTGAGCACCACGCCATGCATCGGTCGGGCATCACACAGCATCTTCAGGGCATCGGTGAGCTGAATCTCCCCGCCTTTCCCCGGCCGCGTGTTCTCCAGGAATGCGAAGATATCCGGCGTGAGGATGTATCTCGCACAGATCGCATAGCGGCTGGGCGCTGCCTCGGGGGATGGCTTTTCGACCAGGGTTTCCAGGCGCAGCACTCCCGGTTCCACTTCCTTCCCGCCGACGATGCCGTAGCGCGAGACCTTCTCAAGCGGCACCTCCTCCAGTGCGATGACGGGAGTCTGGTACTTGTCGAAGATCTGCTTCATCTGCACCAGCGGCAGCGGGTCCCCGGAAAACACCGTGTCGCCGAGCATGCAGGCAAACGGCTCATTTCCCACATGTCTTTTAGCCTGCAGGACTGCGTGGCCAAGCCCCTTCTGCTCCGCCTGGCGAACGGAATGCACCTGGACTTTCTTCGCCAGCTCCGCGATGGAGGCGATCAGTTCCAGCCGGCCGCCCGCCTGGAGGCGTGCCTCCAGTTCCGGCGAGCGATCGAAGTGATCCTCGATTGCCTTCTTGTCGCGCGACACGACCATCAGCACATCATCCACGCCGGCATCGGCCGCCTCCTGCACCACGTACTCGATGGTTGGACGATCGAGGATGGGCAGCATCTCCTTGGGGATGGCCTTTGCCGCCGGGAGCATACGCGTACCAAACCCCGCCGCCGGTATCACCGCTTTCTTGAGCTTGACCATAGCCTGCGTTTTCTACCCTCCCACCCCTGCCAACGGCAAATCGCCTGGCCGGTATTCTCACGACGCCGCGGCGCGATCACTTCCTCTAATCTCCGGCGGCACCTACACTCAGTTGCATGTTCGACCCGAGAATTGAGCGTCTGGCGAAAGTCCTGGTTAACTACTCCGTTGGCGTGCAGAAGGATCAGTTGGTGCGGATCGCCGCCCCGCCGCTGGCGATGCCGCTGGTGCTGGCGATCTACCGCGAGGTGCTGAACGCCGGCGGACAGCCGTTTGTCCGCATCGCCCCCGAGGAACTGACGGAGCTGCTCGCCAAGCACGGCTCGGACGAGCAACTGCGCTTCTGTAACCCCATCTCGCTCTACGAATACGAGAAAATCGACTGCTCCATCGGCATCTGGGCCGAGGAAAACACCCGCGCCACCACCAACTGCGACCCCAAACGGCTCTCGGCGATACAGTCAGCCCGCAAGCCGCTCAACGAGATCTTCTTCAACCGGGCGGCGGCCGGCAAACTGCGCTGGGTCGGCACACAGTATCCCACACAGGCGTGCGCCCAGGATGCCGAGATGAGCCTGAACGAATACGCCGATTTCGTCTTCACAGCCGGCCTGCTCGATTGCCCCGACCCGGTGGCCGAATGGAAAAAGATCAGCGAAAGGCAGCAGCGGCTTGTCGATCTGCTCAACCGCAAGAAGCACTATCGCGTGGTGGCAGCCAACGGCACTGACGTTAGCATGAGCATTGAGAACCACGTCTGGATCAACTGCGATGGCCATGAGAACTTCCCCGACGGCGAAGTCTTCTCCGGGCCGGTGATCGACTCGGTCAACGGGCAGATCAACTTCTCCTTCCCGGCTGTCTACCAGGGCCGCGAGGTGCAGGATGTGAAGCTCACCTTCCGCGATGGCAAGGTAGTCGATGCCAGCGCCGGCAAAGGCGAGGATTTCCTCATCTCCATGCTGGAGATGGACGCCGGCAGCCGCTTCCTCGGTGAATGCGCCATCGGCACCAACTACGCCATCAAGCGTTACACGCGCAACACCCTGTTCGACGAGAAGATCGGCGGTACCGTCCACTTTGCCCTCGGCGCCGGCTACCCCGAGACCGGCAATACCAACCAGAGTGGACTGCATTGGGACATGGTGGTCGATCTGCGCCAGGGAGGCTACGTGGAGGCGGACGGGGTAAAGATCAGCCAGGATGGCAGGCTGCTGATTTAGCATCGCCCGGTCAACATATCTGCCCGTGAAAGGGTACAACCTCATGCGATGAGCCAGGGCGAGATCCAGACAAGCGAGTCTCCTGAAAAGGAAGCTGCCCCGTCACCCGTGAGGTGGCGCAAGTGGCTTTCCGCTATCGCTGTCGCGATCTGGTGCTCGCTGCTGTTTGCCTTCTGCCTGTGGCTCTTCACGCGCAACAACGGCTTCCCCGTCGGTTTCCACCCCGATGAGGGTGGGAAGGTCCACCAGATCGTCCGCGACGTCCGCAACTATCGCCACCCGCAGCTCATGCTTGAGGCGACGCAGCTCTGGAAGTCCTGGGCGAACATCCCCGACGACACGCAGTCGGTAGTGGTGGCCGGCAGACAGGTGGCGGCGTTCTTCGGGGCGGCGGCTGCCACCATGATGGCCCTCACCGCCTTCCTGTGCGCCCGCTGGTGGGGACTTATCCTCGGCTCGATCCTGCTGGGACTCTGCCCGTACATCCTCACGTATTCGCACTACATGAAGGAGGACACGTCGCTCCTGGTAGGCGTGGCCATGACCATCCTCGCCTCGCGTGTCATCTGGATGACGCGCAGATGGTACGCCCGCATCCCGGCGTGGGCACTCATCGCGGCCGGATGCGCCCTGGCGGCATCGGGCAAGTACGTGGGCATAATGACGCTGGCGCTGCCGCTGGTGCTGATTATCTTCGCCCCGGGTTTCCGTTGGTATCGGCCGATTCTGCGACTGCTGCTGTTCGTGCCGCTGCTGGTACTATTCCTGGGGATCATCAACCATCGCACGCTCAATCCTGACGGGCTGGATATTACCACCGTTGT
>JAKORQ010000463.1 GCA_029777755.1 Planctomycetota bacterium | reverse complement strand
CTCATACTGCCAGTACGCGCCATCCGGCGTGGGCTGAAGGTATCCGATGCGGTTGGTAATGGCATCGCCATCGCGCTTAAGCGGCACATTGGGGCTCCGGCGAACTGGCTGCTTACGCACCCGGGATGTCTCGCGAGCTTCTTCCGGCGTGACCGGCTGAACCGGCTTGGCCGTCCCCGGCGCCGCGCGCAGGAGACGCTCGACAAACCGCTCATCCTCCGGATCGGGAAAGGAGATGGCGGATGGCGCAGTAGTCGGCTGGGTGGCAGCGGCCAGTTCCCCGGCTTCCTGCGCCCAGGCACTGGCAGACAATGCAATCGCGGCCGTGATCGCAACCAATCTCATGCAAGGCTCTCCATCCTGCTCATCAGCATCTCGCCGGTAATCCCTTCAATCGCCACAGTCTTGCGCGGCTGCGCCTGGCCCTTTACGATCTCAAGTTGCGAACTGCGAACGCCCAGCCACTGGGCCAGTACCTCAATGACCGCCTCGTTTGCCCTTCCTCTTTCCGGCGCTGCGGCGACCTGGATTTTCACACCATCGCCATAGCGGCCGACGACCCGGTTGCGCGAAGCTCCCGGGACAACCTTCACGTTCAACATCTGCCGCAACTGCGCCATGTCCTGAGTATACTGCCAAACCGGCATCGCAGCGAAGGAGAGCAGTGCATGACAAGACTGACACGCGCACAGGTTCGTGAGGTCGACCGCCTGGCGATTGAGAAGTACCAAATCCCCGGGATCGTGCTGATGGAGAACGCATCTCGCGCCGCAGCCGAGGTTGCCATGGAGATGCTGCGAGATTCTCCCGCAGCTCCGGTGCTGATCCTCTGCGGCGGGGGCAACAACGGCGGCGATGGCCTTGCTGTCGCCCGGCACCTGCACAACGCCTCAATCGATGTGCAGATCGCCCTGGCAGTGGATCCGTCCAGGTACACCGGCGATGCGCTGATCAACTGGCGCATCGTGCAGGCTATGGGACTTCCCGCATGCCCATGCACTGCTGAGCTGGTCCTGAGCCGCAGCTGGAGCGTGATAGTCGATGCCGTCTTCGGAACAGGCCTCACGCAAACACCACGCCCGCCGTTTGACAGGATCGCCAACGCCGTGAACCAGTCAGGCCGTCCGGTCCTGGCGATCGATCTGCCGTCGGGATTGGATTGCGATCGCGGCGAGCCGCTGGGACCGTGCATCCGTGCCATCAGGACGATTACCTTTGTGGCCGAGAAGGTCGGCTTTGCCAATCCAGCGGCACGGCAATTCACCGGCGAAGTGACTGTCGGCGACATCGGCGCGCCGCGTGAACTGGTTTCTTTGGTACAATCTCCTCAACCATGACAACTTCAGCTTCCATCGGATCCACCGTTTCAGGCCCCGCCCTGCCACGCTCCACTCCCGAGGCGCAGGGCATCCCATCCTCGGCCATCAGGGACTTTATCCGGACGGCAGACCAACAGGTTGAGCACATGCACAGCTTCATGCTGGTTCGTCACGGGCACGTCATCGCCGAGGCCTGGTGGCATCCCTATACATGGAGCGAGCCGCACCTGCTGTTCTCACTGACCAAGAGCTTCATGTCTACCGCGGTGGGCATGGCGATCGATGAAGGCCGATTTTCGCTGGATGACCCGGTGCTCAAGTTCTTCCCCAACGAGCGGCCTGCCAACCCGCCGGCGAACCTGGAGAAGCTGACCATACGCCATCTGCTCACCATGGGCACCGGCCACACGGCCGACCCTACCGGCATGGTTCGGTCAGGCGAGAACAACTGGGTCAAGGCGTTCTTCGACAATCCGCCACAGCAGGAGCCGGGCGGCCCATTCCTCTACAACAGTGCCGCCAGCCATGTGGCCGGAGTTATCGTGCAGGTTGTCACCGGCCAGACATTGCTCGAGTACCTCACGCCGCGCCTGTTTGAGCCGCTGGGAATTCATCCGCCCTATTGGGAGAAATGCCCGATGGGTTTCAATACCGGCGGCTGGGGAATGAAGGCACGCACCGAGGACATCGCCAAGTTCGGACAGTTCTATCTCAACAGGGGGCGCTGGAATGGCCGGCAACTGATCTCGCCCGAGTGGGTGAAGCTGGCGTCCTCGGCCCAGATCGCCAACAGCATGAGGACCGAGCCCGACTGGAAGGTGGGCTATGGATTCCAGTTCTG
>JAKORQ010000462.1 GCA_029777755.1 Planctomycetota bacterium | reverse complement strand
CGCTGGAGGATTCGTTCCGGCGTGTTGTAATCAGGGGCATCAAACGGATAGGGAATCTCCCGCAGGTTACTCGTGCTCACATCCAGCACAACCTGCGGCGTAAGGTCGAACGTCTGGCGAGATTCCCTAAGCAGCGTCGAGCCATCCCCCGAAAGCAGACCCACCCGCACGATGTACGCGTCACGAAAAGAGATCGCCTGATACTCGTGCGGGCCGCGTGGCGGCATCTGCAAACGCACGGTGGTACGGCCGCGAGCCGGGACGCTTACCTGGTGCTGGACATCCTGGAGATAGGAGTTCTCCCAGGTAAGGATCCTGCCGATGACGATGAGCGAAAGCGCCGTGGCCGACCTGTTGGATACTTCCACCACCAGCGCCTGGGCCTGCACATCCTCGCTCGTGCGCAATTCAACTTCATTGGCATTCGGAATCGCAGACTCATCGACTGGTGTGGATTGTGTCAGCCACGCGATCACCGGCTTGAGCATCTGCTCAGAAGCGTTCCTGATCGAGGAAGCAAACACCGCAACCCGGCCGGCGCCGTAACGCCCCACCAGCAGCAGCGAGGAACGATCTATGTCATCCGCTTCAATCCAGCTCTGCCAGTCGCGGTTGATCAGCGGCCGGGTGTACCACGGCTCCCATGCCTGCAGGTCAAGCTTTATGTAGGACTGTTTGCGCTTGAACCTCTCGTACCGGGAGATCCCGCGCTCAACCTCATGCACAGTCTTCAGCTTGTGGTAGTAGGGAACTGCCTGAAGTGGCGGACGATCCTGCGACCATATCTGCCGATTCCAGGAACTGACGCCAATCTCGTCGTTGAATCCGCGACTGCCGCCAATCCCCACAGTCTGCCATGCGGTCGTGGGGAGCATCCGTCCCAGCCGATATGCGCTGCCGGCGTATTGATCCAACGTCAGCAGCAGACTGCCGCCGGTCCTGACATGCTCGGCGAGCTTTGCAACCGTGTCATCCCCTAGCGTGTCAAGCGCCTTGCCTTCCCACACTATCAGGCTGCCGCGGCGTG
>JAKORQ010000461.1 GCA_029777755.1 Planctomycetota bacterium | reverse complement strand
CCAGACTATCCCGACAATAATGATCCTCGACAGCGACGGGCAGTTGCACCAGCGGGGGGATTTCATGTCTCGTCGTGAGATGAAACGCTTCCTCGAGGATGCCCTGGAGCGCTATACCTCCCTGCGATAGGCATTGCACAAACAAACGCTCTTGGTGTCCGTGGCCAATTGCCGTACGATTTCCGCTGGTGTACGCCCCCGTGGCGGAACGGCAGACGCTACGGACTTAAAATCCGTTGACCGCAAGGTCGTGCGGGTTCGAATCCCGCCGGGGGCAGTCTGGACAGGGCGATTCTAATTTTCCTTCTGCCGTATAACCGCTGACATACCCCTGACAGTGGCATCTCTACCATCCGGGCTCATCAACAGAAAGGATGCTGATGAGCAAGACATCTGAGGAAAAGTTGGAGATAACGAAAGCGGCTTCTCTGGAAGATCGGCCGGTTTGGACGCCGCCGACCCCCGTGAGCGTCTGCGAGATGGATCTCGACGGCGAGCGCTGGGACGGGCTTTCCTGAATTGCCCTTAGACTTGGGGAATGCTTGGAGCAATGGTCGTGTTTGCGGTATCCTGCTACGCGTCACTCAACATCAAGGATGGGCGCCATGGGTAAACCAATCGTCGCAAGGAAGAAGTCGGAGAAATCATCCCCCATCGAGGCCGAGCTCGCGAAGCTCCATCGCGTGATGAAGATCCTGCAGCTTATCCAGACGCAGACCGGCTGGAATGTCGATCGCCTGGTGCAGGAGTGCGGCGTGGGTCAGCGAACCATTTATCGCGACCTGGACATGCTGCAGAAGGCCGGCGTGCCCATCTACTATGACGAGGAGACTCGGGGCTACCGCGTTCGCGCGGATTACTACATGCCCCCGGTGGAACTGACGGTTGAGGAGGCGCTGGCGATCATCGCCCTGGGCGAGCAGATTGGCCGGGACGGGCAGATTCCCTTCACGCAGGCCGCCACCCGCGCGGTGGCGAAGATCCGCGGTCGGCTGCCCGATCGCATGCGGCGCGAGCTCAAGGCGCTGGACCACATGGTGATCCGCCTGGGCCAGATGGCCGACACCGAGGTCTCGGACGTCTATGCCAAGGTGCAGTCGGCGCTGGCCAACAAGCATTGCCTCCGCTGCGAGTATGAGTCGGCCGAGAAGCGCTACACCAGGCCGTTCCTGCTCAAGCCGTACACGCTGATGTTTGAGCGGCGTGCGTGGTATGTCATCGGCGAGCACGGCGGCTATGGCGAGATCCGCTGTCTGAAGCTCAACCGCTTTACCCGCGTGGAGGAACGGCCCGACATTTCCTACGAAATCCCCCGAGATTTCTCACTGAAAAAGCACCTGGGCAACGCCTGGCGGATGATTCGCGGCGACAAGACCTACAAGGTCCACCTACGCTTTGATGCGAAGTTCGCCGAGGGGATCGCCGACACTCACTGGCATGAGACACAGGAGACCCAGTTCGCCGAGGATGGCTCGCTGGATTTCCGCTGCAGGGTGGATGGACTGGACGAGATCGTGTGGTGGGTGTTGTCGATGGGACCGCACTGCCGGGTGGTTGCTCCAAAGGAACTTGCGGATCGCGTGCGCGAGCTGGCCGGGAAGACGGCGGCGCTGTATTCGGCGAAGGAGTAGGGGAGATGTTCACGATTGCGATCAGGGATGTTGATTTTGCATCACTGGCCAGGGTCCGGCCGCGGTTTTCGTCCCGGCAGGAAGTCCCCTGCAACCTTACGCTCGAGCGTGCGTGGCGCTGGTGCATCGTGGCGACGATCCGTGAGCTACGGGTGGCCCGCAGCCGTGGCCGGGACATTGCCTGGCACAATCTCCGTCGCATCTTCATGCGGCGCTGGGCCGATACCTGCTCGCTCTATGATTTTGCCGAGGACAGCCTCGAGCGCCAGCAGCTCAGCAATGTCGGTCTGATGGCGTTGAGCGACGCCTTCGCGAGTGTTCGCCGCTGCGGGCGGGCCGCCTGATCGGTCATGCCTTTGGCGATATGGCGCTGGCGACCAGCGACACCGGGAAGCCACGGTTGGACTGAAGCTGCTGCGGCTCGGCCGCGTACATGTAGACGGCCGCCTGGAAGATCGCCTGCAGCGCCGCCTGCACCAGCCCTAGGACCAGCAGGTAAAGTACCGCGATCACGATCAGCGCTATGCCCAGCACGGCGCTTTTTGTGGCGATCAGCATGATCCCCGCGAAGATGCCTGCGAACGCCGGGATATTGAGCAGGAAGAAGATCACGCCAAAGCTGAAGTTGCCGATGAGCTGTTCACCCCAGGTTCGCCGCAGCATGGCAGCCGACTGCTTGAGCGCGGCTATCGGTCCCTTGTTCTCCACCACCATGACCGGCAGGGCAAGATAGCTCAGAAGTGTCCAGGCGAATCCCAGCAGGCCGGCTGCCAACTGCCCGAACTTGCCCGCCTTGTCCTGCACAATCTTCAGCAGCACGCCCACGGTGGCCGCGACCAGCGCCCATCCGAAGATCAGGTGCGTCCGCGAGAGCGCCTCGGAGATTCCTTCGCCGAATGTCGGATCGCCGCCGCGCAGTCGCTTGATGGCGCAGGTGATCAGCGCGGTATTGAAGAACGTAATGACGAAGTAGTTCACCAGGTAGAACAGGAACGCCAGGGTGTAGTAGAGGACGTTCCCGGCCGGCTCATCGAGGTTAAACTGCGGCGGCTCACCGACTACAAACGGCAGCGCGAAGCTCGCCATCACCAGTACGCAGGCGATGCCCGAGAGCAGCGGGAAAAGCAGCATCTCCTTGTCCTGCTTCAGGACCTGCCACGACGCTCCCGTGATCTCCCAGGTGTAGTGGATCTTCTCTAGCATGGTTCCTCCCTGGCCCACATGCTAGCATGCCACGGGGCCGGGGCAGCAGAAATTTCTGCGAGGCGACAGGCTGAGTTTTGCCAGGGATGGGGCTCATATGCGAAGCTGCGCCCGACTCGGGAACCGAAAGTGGAGCGGGCGGCTCTCCGCCCGCCGGGGTAAGGTGATCCGCGGCGAACATGGACGATCAGGGCCAGGGGAACCTAAAGACGCACGTCAGGTCCCCCGCTTTTACCACGAAGCTAGGTGGCAACGGAGCAAGATTGACCTCTCGATGCCGGTCAATGTGCATCCAGTATGGATAGCGTTGCGCCGGTTCGAGATCCGTCGCTTGAGGACAACCCACTCCAATTTCAGCCACGCTGACGAGCCGATTGGGGCCTGGGGCCTGCTAACGTTTCCCGCCGCTTTTGCTCTCCCTACGCGCCCATCACCACTTCGACCTTGTGCGTGCCCGACTCGAACATCGGCAGCAGGTTGCCGGTGATCTCCCTGCCGTCGACGGTTACCTTTTTCACACCCTTCTGCACCCCGTCCGGGTTGGTCAGGTCTATCTCGTAAGTGGCTCCGCGGAACACCCGGCGGATGGAGAACTGCTTCCATGATGACGGCACGCAGGGGTCGATCAGCAAACCGCCCAGGGTTGGCCTGGCGCCGAGGATGT
>JAKORQ010000460.1 GCA_029777755.1 Planctomycetota bacterium | reverse complement strand
TTTCCCGCACATGACTGTGCTTCAGAACGTCATCGAGGGGCCGATCGGCGTGAAGCGGGAGCGGCGCCAGGATGTGACGGAGCGGGCGCATGCGATCCTGAAGCGCGTCGGCCTGGCCGAGAAGGTCAATGCCTATCCGCGGCAACTTTCGGGGGGTCAGCAGCAGCGCGTCGCAATCGCGCGGGCGCTGGCCATGCGGCCCAAGCTGATCCTGTTCGATGAGCCGACCAGCGCGCTCGACCCGGAGATGATCAAAGAGGTGCTGGATGTGATGCTCGACCTGGCGCGGGAGGGCATGACGATGGTCTGCGTGACGCACGAGATGGGCTTCGCGCGGGCCGCCGCCGACGAGGTGATCTTCATGGACGACGGCCTCATTGTTGAGCACACCACGCCGCACGATCTGTTCAACAACCCGCAGCATGAGCGCACCAAGCTGTTCCTCTCGCAAATCTTGCAGCACTGAGGTGCGTCGCAGCACGCCACGAATAGAGGAGACTGGAGAGAGCCAGGAAGAGCCGCGACGTTCAGTCGCGGCTCCTGATTTATGAACAGCCCGACTGGTAGGGGCAGGTCGTGATGCGCGATGCTCCGCCTCTAAGCGGAGATCCGTCCGATCATTAAGAACCCGCCGCGACTGAACGTCGCGGCTTCTATTTGCTGGGGCGGAGGCTGATGTTACCTCGCACCGATTTTGCAATTTCCTCTTGACTCTCACGTTACGTGATAGTTTATCATCGTGGGCATGAATGAGGCTACGAGCACCATGTATACCGTCAGGCAGTTGGCCGACCTGGCCGGAGTCAGCGTGCGGACGCTGCACTACTATGACGAGATCGGGCTGCTGGAGCCGTCGTATGTCGGCGAGAACGGCTATCGCTACTACGAGGATGCCGCGCTGTTCAGGCTCCAGCAGATCCTGCTCTACCGCGAGCTGGACCTGAGCCTCGCCGAGATCAGGGAGATCCTCGACGCGCCCGACTTCGACCTGGTGAGTGCGCTGCAGGAGCATCGTGCCGCGCTGGAGGCGCGCATCCGCCGGCTGAAAAGGCTCATCCGAACCATCGATATGACCATCGCGAACGTAACAGGAGGCGTGGAAATGAGCAAGAAGAAGCTGTTTACTGGTTTCACTGAGGA
This sequence comes from Planctomycetota bacterium, assembly GCA_029777755.1. GTDB lineage: Bacteria > Planctomycetota > Phycisphaerae > Tepidisphaerales > Tepidisphaeraceae > CAIQIQ01. The sequence continues at coordinate 853 of JAKORQ010000460.1, read as the reverse complement.
AGAAGAGAAGAAGTACGCACAGGAGGCCCGTGAGCGGTGGGGCGCTGAGAACGTCGACCGCTCCTACCAGCGCTGGAAGAGCTACTCGCCGGAGCAGCGGGAGCAAATCCTCGCCGAGGGTGGGGCTAACTACCAGGCGCTCGCCGACCTGATCGACGAGGACCCGGCCAGCGAGGAGGTTCAGCAGGTGATCGGGCGCTGGCACCACCACCTTCGCTACTTCTACGAGCCGACGGTCGAACTGCTGCGGGGTCTTGGCAGCCTGTACAACGATGACCCCGACTTCAACAAGACCATCTCGCAGTTCCACCCGGACCTGCCCGCCTTCATGCGGGAGGCCATCAACATCTACTGCGACCGCCTGGAAGCGGAGCAGCAGGGCTAGAGCACAGGGCGCACCAGACGAGCGGTGCGCCCTTCGTGTTCGTGGAATCTGCCCCAATCGTGCAACCCTTCACAGCCGCCCGCATCTAATGTCTTGTGAACGCAAGACAGACATTCTCAGAGCGAGGTTTAAACGCAGCATGGAAATGGAAATCACCTTCCCCGGCGGGCTTGAGGTTGACGCGAACCTGGGCAGCATGGTCATCCCCACGAACCAGGATGGCACGGCCCCCGCGCCGTTCGCGCTGTTCCTGGCATCGATTGGCACCTGCGCGGGCATCTACGTGCTGAGCTTCTGCCAGCAGCGCGGCCTGCCGACCGAGAACATCCGCATCATCCAGCGCATGCAGACCAACCCCTTCACTCGCATGGTTGAGAAGGTGGAGCTGGACATTCAGGTTCCGCCGATCTTCCCTGAGAAGTACAAGGCGGCAGTGATCCGCGCGGCGGACCAGTGCGCGGTCAAGAA
>JAKORQ010000459.1 GCA_029777755.1 Planctomycetota bacterium | reverse complement strand
GCGATGTTGACGCAGTACCTGCCGCCAGAATTGCGCACCGACTGGATCAGTCTTTCATCGACCTCGGCGACCACCAGCCGGGAAAACTTCCCGCTGCGGAAAGCCTCATAGACAAACAATCCCGACTGGATCGGCCCAAAGCCGAAGCCGACAAAAGATCGTGACATGCTGCGTAAGTGTGGCCGATCGCGGCGGAGGATCAAGTTCGCGGGGTGGTGGGGGTAGAGGTGGTGCGCGGCATCGGCGGATAGAAGGGTGAGTACGGATCCACGCCTAGGTTCTGCAGCACTTCCTCCCAGTAGGCCCGCTGGGCGATCGGGCGGATGCTCGGGTCATCCGCGGCAAAACGTCGCTGCAGGCGGGCGGCCGCATCATCCCCAATCACGCTGTTGCGCGAAAGCGCATCGAGAAGATCCACCACCAGGACATCCGGATGGGTTGCCAGTTTCAGATAGCAATTCACCTGGGTAGCCAACGTCGCAATTGCCGATTGAGCAAAGGCGACGCGAAGAATTTCCAGAGGAACGGTCTCCATGGCTTGCCGGTGCAGTATATCATCCGCTGCGGTTGAAGTGAAACGACTCCACTTTGCCGGTGGACGGTCATCTATCTTACTCTAGAATAGGACCGAAAGCTGAATATGCCCTCGGTTTGTCTGTATTTTCAGGTTCATCAGCCGGTGCGGCTCCGGCGATACAGCGTGTTCGACACGGGGTGGGATTACTTCGACGAGCACCGCAACCGCGAGATATGTTGTCGCGTCGCTTCCCGCTGCTATGTGCCTGCCAGCCAGCTCCTGCTGGAACTGATCCAGAAGTATTTCGGAAAGCTCCGCGTGGCATTCAGCATCACCGGCTGCGCCATCGAGCAGTTCCAGGAATACTCGCCTGAGTCACTGGAATGGTTCAAGAAACTTGCCGCCACCGGCTGCGTTGAGATGCTCTCCGAGAGCTATTACCACTCGCTGGCATTCCTCTACTCATGGGATGAGTTCAAGAGCCAGGTCGAGGCGCACCGCGACATGGTGCAGGGCATGTTCGGCCAGACACCGCGCGTCTTCCGCGGCACGGAGCTGGTCTACAGCAATGAGCTGGGAGATTTCGCCGCGAAGATGGGCTACGCCGCCGCCCTGGCTGAGGGAGCGGACCAGATCCTCCAGGATCGCACCCCCAACGTGGTCTACCGCGCCGCCGGCAGCGATGTGAAGCTGCTGCTGAAGAACTATCGCCTCAGCGACGACATCGCCTTCCGCTTCTCCAACCGCGAATGGGAACAGTGGCCGCTGACGGCCGAGAAGTTCGCCCGCTGGGTAAACCAGATCAGCGGCGTGGGGGATGTCTGCAACATCTTCATCGACTACGAAACCTTCGGCGAGCACCAGTGGGCCGAGACGGGCATCTTCGATTTCCTGCGCGAACTGCCCGAACGGATACTCGAGGGCAAGGGAAACGAGTTCCTCACCCCCACGCAGGTGGCGGAAAAATACGAGGCACGGGATGTGTTCGACGCCCCCCAGCCGATCTCCTGGGCCGACACCGAACGCGACCTCTCGGCATGGTCGGGCAACGCGATGCAGGAATACGCCATGCGGGAGCTGTTCAAGATCGAAAAGTTGGTCAAGGGCAGCCACGACCCGCAACTTTTGCGCGACTGGCGACTGCTGACCACCAGCGATCACTTTTACTACATGTCCACCAAGTACTTCGCCGACGGCGACGTGCACAAGTATTTCTCCCCCTACGAAAGCCCCTACGACGGCTACATCAACTTCATGAACGTCCTGGACAACCTCACCGCCAGGGCCAAGGGCATGGCCTGATCGTCTCTCACCACGAGAGGCACAAAGACTCAGAGCGGTTGGAGAGTGGACGCCAATCCACAGCGCAGGGCTTCTCTAGGCAAGAATCGCAAATCGGAATTCGCAAATCCCCTCACTTCTGCTTCCGCTTCGACATTGGCCCTACCCCGTGTGTGCCCAGATCCAACAGGGCGGCCACGATCACCAGGAACAGGTAAAACCCTGTCACCGTGCCGTTGCTGTTGATGGCAAACGCATAGGCCAGTGTCGTCAGCGGCATGAAGATGAAGCCCAGCAGTGGCCAGAGGATGCTTGCATACGCCCGGCCGAGGTAGTTGGAGAACAACCAGATCAGCGCGAGTACCACTCGCGGGAAGAAGTACGCAGCCAGTGCTATCAGACAAGGCATGATCGAACCATATCCATCCACGGCCGCCGCCAGCAATCCGCAAATTCCCGGCCTGCTCCACTTACAGTGAACCTGCCGTAGAAAAGGTCGGCCTCGACCTGCGGGATCTCACCTGCATCAGGTACGATGACTATCCTTCCACCAAAGTCGCGCGATGGGCGATATTTCGGGAGCACGGTCGTCCTCGCCCGCAGTGTTGGCCACGACGCAACAACAAAACGACGAGATCCCATGGCCGATGCTCTTCGCCGCTCCTGCTGGAACTTCTCTACGAGTAGTGCAGCAGGCGGCGTTCGCCGGTGAGCGCTCGCAGCGCGGTGGCGTCCTGCGTCACCTCCAGACAGCCCAGGTACTTGCCGGCCGGGTCGCGCAGCGCGAAGTAGCGGATATAGACGAACTTGCCGCGGAAGTTGATCCAGAACTCGGCCTTGCTCTGTCGACCGGCGCGGAAATCGCCCAGGATCTGCTCCACCACGTTGACGCTCTTGGGCGGATGGCAGTGCTGCACCTTGCGCCCGATGATCGCCTTGCTGCGCGGGAACACGCGGTCAGGGCCTTCCGAGAAGAAGCGCACCGTATCCTCGGCATCGACAAATGTCAGGTCCACCGGCAATCCGGTGAAGATCGCCTTCAGCTCCTCCAGCTTGAGGATGCCGGTCTCCAGGTCGATGCCGGCGGCCGCGGGGACTTCCGCAGTGGGCGGCATCTGCTCGGTGGTGATCGGCTTGTAGTCGCGCCCCGGCTCGGTGAGGCACCAGCCGTACTGCGGCGAATCGCGATAGATGATGGCCCAGTCCTCCTCGGTGAAGGTGTCCAGGCACATGGGGATGAGGATGTTGTTCTCCTTGGCGATCATCTCCTCGATCGCCTTGAGGGCAATCTCGCCCTGCTCGGTGCATGCCTTCGCGAGGGCCAGGGCATTGCCGGCATTCTCATTCACCGCCGACACAAACGCCTTTAGCTTCCCGCGCACCTCATCATCCTTGGCCCACATCACTTTCGATGGCCCGTCGATGCCGTGCGTCTCCAGCCGGGTGAAGAACAGGTTCTCCTTGCGCTGGTAATGCTTCTCAAGGTCCATCAACTCGTTGAGCGTGCCCTTGAGCTTGTTGACAGCCTCCGCCTGCAGCAGGCGCGATGATGAGATCTCGGCCATGACGCCGCGGATGCTCTTGATCAGCAGCGTGAGCGCGGCGTTCTCGCGGCGCATGGTGTCGGCCGGGTGGCCGGCGGGAAGCTCGCGATCGCTCCTGGCAAGGATGTCGATGACCACCTCATGGTGCAGGTCGCACATGGCCATGATCTCCTCGACCTTCATGCCGCGGGCGATCAGCTCCTGCTCCATGGCGCCGATCTCGCCGGCTGTCGCCTCGTTGACGATCTCGGCCAGTTGCTGCTTCACGGTGTGCGGAGGCGCACCATTGTGAAGCTGCTCAATGATTGCCTTAAGCGTCTGGATGCGTTTCTCGCTGTTGTTGATGGCCACGCTCAT